>CAYPUM010000422.1:0-3755 GCA_964413545.1 uncultured Roseibacillus sp.
CCGATGCGGCGAGGTCACGTTCGACCTGCCGACCCTCCCGGTCGATGACTTCCCGGTAGTACGGCACCGCCTGCCGCGGCGCCGCGGTCTTCTCGCGAAGGTAATCGCCGAGGCGCACAAGGATGTAGTTCGAAAGCTGCGGCGGATTGAAGTCGTTCTTCAGGTCCTCGAAGAGCACCTTGACCATGGCATTGGCCTGCCGCAGGGCCTCCTCTTCCTTTTCCTTTTCGGCCGAGCGGGCCCGGTCCTCGAAGACCGTGATGAGCGCGATGCGCAACAACGCCTGAGCCTCGCGATTCCGGGCGTCGATCCCCGGGAAGTTGTAGTAGTGTTCCTTCAGCTTCTCCGCCGAATACTCTTCGAGATAGGCCTCGGTGTAGGAATTGATGGCTTCCTCGAGGCCGAAGGCGCCCTTCGTCACGGCCAGTTCGGTGATGACGCCCTGCAGGCGCTCGAGGGCCTCCCGGATCCGGCCGGCCTCCTTCAGGGCGTGCACCCCGGCCACCGCCACCTGCGCCTTGTACGGCGAGTCCGACTCGTATTCCTGCCAGAACTTGTCGTAATAGGGAACGGCATCGCCGACCCGCGGGTTTTTTTCCTTGCCGCGTTTCTCCGCCCCCAGCAGAGCCACGAGGTAGAAGAGAGACTCGCTCGCCACGATCCGGTTCTCCTTGCGCTCCGCCAGTTCGAGGCCCTTCAGGTAATATTGCTCGGCCTGGTCGAACTCTCCCTGGGTCTCGAGCACGTTGCCCTTGAGGTTGAAGGCCATCTCCATGATCGCGGCCCCCGGAAACTCGCTCTCGATGCGGTTCAACTTCACAAGGGCCGGGTCCAGCTCCTCCTCCGCGTAGTGACAATTGGCCCGGTCGTAGAGCGCGAACGGGAGGAAGGCGTTCTGCTTCGGGTCCGGATATTCCGCGAGAAACTCGTCCAGCAGCTTCGCGGCCCGGCTCCAGTACTGCAGCCGCGAAAGATTCGAGGCCTGAAAATAAAGGGCGGCGGTGCGGAACTGGCTTTCGGGATAGGTCTTCGCGTGCTCGTCCAGCAGCTCCTGCGCCATGTCAAACTTGCCCGTGTAATAGTAACTGCCCCCGAGGACGTGGAGGCAGATGTCGTGCTGCTTCGAGGGAGACGCCAGCTTCGGCAGCATCACGGTGGCCACCTCGATGCACTTCTCATACTCCGCCTCGAGGAAGAGGCTCGTCAACATCATGCTGCGCACCGACTCGACATGCTTGCTGTTGGGAAAGACCTTCAGGAAGAGACTGCCGTATCTCTCGGTGACGAGGACTTCCCCGATCAGCGCCGACGTCCGGACAAGGTTGTAGAGGTGCTTCTCGCGGGCCTTCGACTTGTTGTAGAAGCGTTCGAGGATCTCATAACACGCGTAGGCGCCGCGCACATTCCCGTGCTGCTCGTGGATGTAGGCCGTGGCCGCCAGCGCCACCACCTCGTAGGGGTCGCCCGAACTCAACCGTGCCTGCAGGGTCTCGAGATCCTCCTCCATCACCTTCTTGTGGATGATGTTCTGGCTTTCCGGGGGATCCGCGAACTCCCGATCGACCGGCCCGACCTGCGCGAGCCGGGCCCGGATGTCGTCGATCGCGCCCCGCGTGCTCGGAACAAGGGCGTAGAGCTCGAAGGCGGCCCGCAACATCTCCGCCGAGAGAGCATCCGCCGCCAGCTTCATGAAAATGTTCGCATACCGGTGCATGCGAAACGGGGCGAGCTTGATATGGGCCCGGTTCTTGGAGAGGAAATCGATCAGCACCGGCTCCTTGCTGGTCTCGATGACCGCCTCCACCAGCGCCCGGAAGGCCACCATGATGCCGGCGTCGGGCGTCGGAAACTCCTCCTTGTTGGTGATCGCCACTTCGAGGTTCCGGATGCCCTCGGGAAGGTTCTCGAGCTTGAAGTAACTGAGGGCGAGATTGATGTAGAACGCGCCGCGCTCGTAGGTGTCCCGCTTGGGGTCGCGCTCCGCGAGGAATTTCTTGTACATGCGGATCGCGGTTTCGTAATCTTCCGCGCCCACCGCGGCGTCCCCCCACTTCAGGAGCGCCTTCTTGTGGTAATGGTTGAAGCTGATGTTGATGGCGTCGCCCGCCTTGTCCGGGCCCCGGGCGTTGTTGGGATACTTCTTGTAACAGTGCTCGAAGGACTTCATGGCGTCCCCCCAGCGCTTGAGCTTCAACTCGCAGTAGCCCTTGTGGTACCAGAACCAGCCGAACTTCGGGCCGAAGAGCAGCGCGGCACGCTTGTCGTACGCGCTGCAGACCCGGGCCAGGATGGCGTGCGCCTCGGACCACTTTTGGGCCTTCATGGCGGTCAGGGACTGGCTCCATGCGTCCTGGATGCCCTGCCCTCGGAGGGAACCGGAAACGGCCAGCGCCACGACGGCGCCGCAGAACGCGAATTTCGCAAATGATCGAGTCATGACAATCGGAATGGCAGGTTTGAGGGAATTCGTGAAACAGTAACCGGAATCGGCGAATGTGCCAACGCGCCGGCCTCTCGATTTCTTAGAAGCGGCCCGCCGCCGAACCTACGCTTCGTCCATCAGGTCGGTGAAGGTGACCTTGTCGATCTTGTATCGCGACAGCACGTTCAGGACGTCCACCACCCGCTGGTGCCGGGCGTTGGGTTCGACGTAAAGCTGCACAAGGGGCTCGGAATTCCCGGCGTTGGCGGCGGTCTTGTAGAGGTCCACCCGTTGCGCCAGCAGCGGGCACTTCCGCTGCGAGGGATCCGTGTCGAGGACCTCCTGCGCCGCCCCCGTCCCGGCGTAGATGTATCCGTTGGCGTCGACCTTGATGAACATGGGCTGGATTTCCGGCTGCTCTTCGGTCGGCGCCGCCGAGGGGAGCTGCATCGGGGTGTCCTGCTCCTTGAGCTTGATGGTGGTCGTGACAAGGAAGTAGATCAGAAGCAGGAAGCAGACGTCGATGAGGGGCGAGATGCTGAGCTGCGGTTTGTCCTCCTCGAGATTCTCCGCGCGTCGATGGCGTGCCATGGGTTCGATTCGGTTAGGTTTCCTGCCGGTACGGGTAGCTCACGAAAATGACCTCGTTGACCCCGGCCGCGGCGGCGTTCCGGATGACGCGCCGGACGTATGTGAACTGCACATCCTCGTCGCCGCGCAGGTGGATGCGCGGCGTCTGCCCCGCCTCCTTCCATTTCTCGGCCGCCTTCTCGATGTAATCCACCATGTCCTCGTCGGTCAGGAACACGACCCTGCCGTCCTCGTCCTTGAAACGGCCCGGGGCCTCCGAATCCCCGGCGGCCTCGTCGTCGTAGACGTTGATCACGATCCGCCCCAGCTTGCTCTCCTGCGGTTCCGAGTGCTCCGCGATCGGCACCACGACCCGCTTGTCCATCTTGACCACGATGAGCGAGGCGTTGACGATGAAGAAGATCAGCAGGAGGAACACCATGTCGATCATGGGCGACATGTTGATTTCGAGTTCCTCTTCGGCGCCGGACTGGGTGGCGCGTAGTTTTTTCGAGGCCATGCGAGGGGTGGTCGGGTTCGGGAGCCGGCGCCGGCGCCCCGGTTCGCGCCGGGAGCGGCGCCCGCCATCGGGTTAAACGGCGATCCCCTCCGGAATCTTGGCAAGATATGCGTCCTGGTTGACGGTCTGAATCGAGGAATTGATCAGTTCCTCGGAGGCATGGTGGCATTCCGCCACCAGGTTGTTGAGCCGGTTCTTGAAATAGAAGTAGGCCAGCAGCGAGGGAATGGCCGTCAGGAGCCC
>CAYPUM010000423.1:0-3752 GCA_964413545.1 uncultured Roseibacillus sp.
CCGGAGTTGTTCGAGGGTGAGGACGGGTTCGGGGTTCAGGGCTTGGTCGGGGTTCGTGGAGGGTGGTCCGTCGGGGTGTTCGGCGTGCAGCTTGAGGATATCGAGCTGCGAATCCTCGGCGGGGAGATGCATGGGGATGGAGAGGAGGAAGCGGTCGAGCTGGGGCTCGGGGAGGGGGAAGGTGCCGGTCGAGGAGGTGGTGTTCTGGGTGGCGACCACGAGGAAGGGGTTCGGGAGCGGCTTCGTGTCGCCGTCGATGGAGACCTGGCGTTCGTTCATCGCTTCGAGGAGGGCCGACTGGGTGCGGGGCGAGGCGCGGTTGATCTCATCCGCAAGAAGGAGGTTTGAGAAGACGGGGCCCGGGACGAAATCGAATTCCCCGTTGTGCTGGTGGTAGAGGTTGTAGCCGAGGATGTCCGAGGGAAGGAGGTCGGGCGTGAACTGGAGCCGTTTGAAGGAACCGCCGACGGAGTCCGCGAGGGTATGCGCGAGGGTGGTCTTCCCGATTCCCGGAGGACCGGTGACGAGGGCGTGCCCCCGGGCCAGAAGGGCGGTCAACAAGAGGTCGGCGGCTTCCCAGGCGCCCAGGATCGTGGCGTTCAGGCGGTCGCGCAACGCATGGAGAGACTCGTGGGACACGACCTAGTTGTGACGGCTCAACGCCCAATGATGAAGGCGGAAAATGGAGATTCCTCGAATGGCCGCGGGAAACCGGATCGAGGCAGGCCGCGGCGGGCCGTCCGCGGGTTCGGGGCCGCCGGTCAGGAAATCCGGGGCCGGAAGAGGGGGTAAAATAGGTTCAATTTTTTTTGAACAATCGCGGGAATTATGAGATAAGGGGCCGGTATTTATGTCCAGGCGACTATTTGGCACCGACGGAATCAGGGGTGTGGCGAACCAATATCCGATCATGCCGGAGGTGGCATTGCGGTTGGGCCGGGCGGTGGCGCGGGCTCTGAAAGCGGGGCGGCCGGGCAAGCACAAGGTGGTGATCGGGAAGGACACGCGGGTTTCCGGGTACATGCTCGAGACGGCCTTGACGAGCGGGTTGGTGTCGGAGGGGGCGCGGGTGTTGCTGACGGGTCCGATACCCACCCCGGCGGTGGCGCATCTGACGACCTCGATGGCGTGCGACGCGGGGATCATGCTGACGGCCTCGCACAATCCGTATGCCGACAACGGGATCAAGATCTTCGGGAGGGACGGATTCAAGCTGGGCGACGAGCTGGAACGGCAGATCGAGGAGATGATATCGAACGGAGAGCCGACGGGGCCGGCGGCGGGGGCGTCGATCGGGAAGGCGGTCCGGGTGGATGACGCCGTGGGGCGCTACATCGAATTCACGAAGAGCGCGGTGGGGGCGGGGTCGCTGGCGGGTCTGAAGGTGGTGGTGGACTGCGCGCACGGGGCGGCGTATTTCGTGGGGCCGCTGATATACGAGGAGTTGGGAGCGGAGGTGATCGAGCTTGGGACGAAGCCTGACGGGCGCAACATCAATGCCGGTTGCGGGGCGTTGCATCCGGAAATGGCGGGCGAAGCGGTGCGCGAGCGGGGGGCGGACCTTGGGATCTGTTTTGACGGGGACGCGGACCGGGTCGTGTTCTGTGACGCCACCGGCAAGGTGGTGTCGGGGGATCGGATTTTGTGTTTGTGCGCGAAGGCGTTGCACGATGCGGGGAAGTTGCGGGGGGAGACGCTGGTGGCGACCGTGATGAGCAATCTCGGGCTGCGCGACGCCCTCGCGGAGCAGGGCATTGCGCTCGATATCACGGGCGTGGGAGACCGGTTGGTCCTCGAGAGGATGCGGGAGAAGGGCTACACGCTGGGCGGCGAGAATTCCGGGCATATCATCTTTGCGGACCACGCCACCACCGGGGACGGGATCATGAGCGGATTGAAGGTGTTGCAAGTGATGAAGGAGACCGGGGCGAGCCTTGCGGATTTGGCGGAATGCATGACGGAATACCCGCAGGAGTTGCTCAGCCTTCCGGTGCGGGAGAAGCCGCCGGTGGAGTCGGTTCCGGCGTTGCGGGAGGCGATTGCGCGGGCCGAAGGCCAGTTCAACGGGACGGGCCGGACGCTGGTGCGCTACTCGGGGACGGAGTCGAAGATCCGGGTGCTGGTCGAGTGTGCCGATGCCGGACAGGCCCGGGAGCAGGCGGAAGCCATCGCGAAGGCGGTGCGGGCGACGATCGGAGCCTGACAGATGAAACTGGAAGCGCCAATCGTGGAGCCGTCACTCTGGCCGCTGGACGGGCCGGTGGAGGATCTTTTTGTGGCGGGCGGGCGGTTCGGGCGGTGGCAGCGGGAGGCGGCGCCGGAGGACGAGGTGGTGATGACTGGCAATGCGTGGGTGGCGCGGGACGACTGGGCCTTGTTGATGGCGACCGGCGGTCCGGCCAAGCTCGAGTCTCACGCCGGGGAGATCCTTGCCCGGAAAGGGGGCGGGGAAGCGAGGGACGGGTTGGTGGTGATGGCGTCCGAGGATTCCTTCCTTGTGCGGTATCCGTGGGATTTGTTGCGGGTCAACGCCCAGTTGCTCGGCGCGCTCTCCGCGGGAGAGGAGATGCGGCCGGGGGCCGCCGTGACGGAGACCGAAGACGGGTTGCTGATCTGCGGGGAAGGGACCCGTATCCTGCCCGGCGTTTACGTCGAGGGGACGGTGTTGATCGGGAGCGACTGCAAGATTGGTCCGAATTGTTATCTGCGGGGAAGCACCTGCATCGGGGACGGCTGCCGGGTCGGGCAGGCGGTGGAGGTCAAGAACTCGCTGCTCGGGCACGGCGCCTCGGTGGGGCATCTCAGCTACGTGGGTGATAGTATTTTAGGTTCGCGGGTGAACTTCGGGGCGGGCACGACGACCAGCAATCTCCGGCACGACGGACGGAACCACCGGTCGATGGTGGACGGGGAACTGGTCGACACCGGCCGCCGCAAGTTCGGAACGGTGGTGGGAGACGGGGTGCACACCGGGATCAACACCACCATTTACCCGGGGCGGAAGCTCGGACCGGGGACCACCACCCTGCCGGGCGAGGTGGTGGAGCGGGACAAACACTGACAGAAAGCAAAGAACCATGTGTGGCATCGTAGCATATTCCGGATTCCGGCCGGTGGCGCCGATCCTGTTGAACGGGCTGAAGCGGCTCGAGTACCGCGGGTATGATTCGGCCGGGGTGGCGTTGCAGGCCGGGGACGGCTTGCTGGTCGAGAAGCGGGAGGGGAAGGTGTCGCGGCTGGCGGAAGCGCTGACCGGGCACGAGGCGGGGGACGCCCTTGACGGGGCGACCTGCGGGATTGCGCACACGCGCTGGGCGACGCACGGATCGCCGACGAGGGCCAACGCCCATCCGCATGTTTCGCGGTCCCGGTTGGCGCTGGTCCACAACGGGATCGTCGAGAACCATGCCGCCCTGCGGGAAGGACTCCGGTCGCGGGGGTATGAATTTCTGTCCGAGACGGACACGGAGGTCCTGGTTCACCTGGTGGATGCCTGTTACGAGGGCAATTTGCTGGAAGCGGTGACGAAGGCGCTGAGGGACGTCGAGGGCACCTTCGGGATCGCGTGCATTTCGCGGCACGAGCCGGGGGTGATCGTGGTGGCGCGGCGCGGTTCGCCGATTGTCATCGGTCTGGGAAGCGAGGAGACGATCGTGGCGTCGGACGCCTCGGCGATCATCACGCACACGCGGCAGGCGGTGTATCTGGACGACAATGACGTTGCGAGGATCGACGGGGGCGAGGTGGAGATC
>CAYPUM010000424.1:0-3736 GCA_964413545.1 uncultured Roseibacillus sp.
GCGCGGGATGCAGCACGACGAGTCGCTCCCCCTCGAGGGCATCCTCTTCATCGATGGTAAAGATGATCGCGGTCACCTTCTGAAGCAGCAGTTCATTCGAGCGCCCTTTCTGCCAGGTGAGTTCGCGGTGGCGGACCGGCTTGCCGGGCAGCCGGGATGTCCACAGCCAGACTTGGCGGGTCTTCTCCTTGTCCGCGAAAATGAGCAGATGCTCGGCAGCGAGGGGGGTAACGGTCTTTTCGAGCTTCTTTCTCTGGTCCGAGGGCGGGATCGTGCCGTCGGGGCCGGGCGGGACGAGCAGCACCTTGACACCGCGCTTTTCTGCGACGACTTCGAGGTCGATGAAGGCCCCGTTGTGGGGCACGCGCAGCCGGTCGCCCGAATCCGGCCAGTCCCAGCCGATGGCAGGATCGGTAAAGAGCCCCGAAAAGTCAAAGGCTTCGAGGTAGCGGGCGGCTTCGCGGCGTTGCTGCGGGTTCATGAAAATCGGGGCTTGAACTGGGCCGGGTTTGGTGGCATAGATTCCTTAGCGACGAGCGTGGCCGCCCCGTAGGCGACCCGAATCCCACCGGGGTTCCTCGCCGCTCCTTTCATTTTTGGACCTGTTGAAGCCATTGGATCACGCCGGGCAGCGATTCCTGGCCGCGGTGGACGAGGGGCTGGATGAGGTCGATGCCGCGGTCATCGATCGATTTCGGCGGCATGCCGATTTTGCGCTCCTCCAGCTTGCGTGCCTGGAGGGTGCAAAGGTCGCACAATTGGAGCAGGCGGCTCTTGCTGGAGTCGATGAAGAATCCCTTCTCGATGATGCGGTCGAGGTGCAGCGCGCCGGGGGTGAGGCGCAGCAGTTTCTGGAACCGCTCAATATCGCCAACGACCTCGCGGTTGTCGTCGGATATGAAGATTCCAAGAAGGTCCGGTCCCAAGTCACGCAGGAGGTTGTTTGCGACTTGGGCGATGAGTGGGAACGCGGCCAGGTGAGGATTGACGGAAACGCCAGCTCCGAAGGCGGAGAGCATCCAGCGCTCGTAGCGCTTCTTGACGATGGCGCGGTAGATGAACTGGAGCTGGTGGGAGGCGGCGATTTCGAGCCATGCATCGCGAAGTGCCAACCTGTTGTTGACCGGAACGCCTTTGAATGGGCCGGTTCCCTGGCGCAGATCGCCACCATGGATCTCGTATTCTCCGCCGGCATTCGGCCCGTGCTTCCGGATCGCGCCCTCAAGCTCGGCCTCGATGGGTTGCCAGGATGATTCCCCGACCACCAAGGCACCCAAGACGAACACGGGCTGATCGGGATCGCTGAGGTTGCGTCCCGTGTTTCCGGATTCGTCGATGTAAATCAGGTGCATGGAGGGTAATCACTCGGCCAGTCCGAGCGAGCAGAGGATGCGAGGTTCCTTCATCGGTTCGTCATGGAGGTTGACCACCACGAGCCGGTCGTCGCGGTGGAGGGTGGTGACGAGTTCGGCGAGGTCGTCGTCGGAGACCCGCGAGGCATCCTGGAGATTCTGGCCCTCGGAAAGCACGTCGGTGGCGACCAGGACCCGCGATTGCTTCGAGGACGGGAACTCCTTGAGGCGGTCGTTGGACTCGGGGGGAAAACCGCCACGCCTGCCGAGCCGGGTTCTCCGAGTTCCCGGTCACGCAATCGACGCCGTCGATGCCGGCGGCGTGGAGTTGCTCGCTCAGGTAGTGAGCGGTGTCGGCGAACTGGGAGAACAGGAGGAACTTCTCCTTGGGCGCCTCGGTGCCAAGCAGGTGGATCAGGGCCTGCAACTTGTAGTCCTGCGCGGGAGCAATCTCGCCAGCCTCGGTGAGGATACGGTGGAGCGATTCGGCGTCGCGCAGCAAATCGCCCGGAAGGCCCGGCTTGAACACGTCGGTCCGCAACCAACGGTAGCGGCGCGACTGGTGAGAGGAGAGGTATTGATAGAGCTTGGCCGCCTCGGCACGGTAATGGGATTCATCCCAAGCGCCAAACGGCGGGAGGGGTTCCTCTTCGTCGTCGAGATCGAGTTCCCCCTCGCCGGCGTCACGATAACGCGGATCTAGCGAACTCGCGTCCTGCTGGCCGATCGGCAGCGGTAGCTTGTTTTCGAGCGCGTGGAGGAACAGGTAGTTGCGCAGGATGTGGCGGTGGATCGAGAGGATGAACGAGTGACCGGAGGATTCGAGGCGCTTGAAGAGGTTCGTGCGGCAGAAGCCCTTGAGGCGCTTGCCGGCGCGGGAAAGGTCGTCGAGGAGCTTGCGGTCGGAGTCCTTGAGGTCGAGGGGGAGCTTGGCCTTTTGGTAGAGGCTGAGCCCGTAGCGCGGCAGGTCGAGTCCATCGATAATGTCGACGATGTGCTCGCTGAAAAGTCCCGCCACCGGGTCCGCGGGATCGCTCGGGTCGGAGCGGAACTTCACCGAATGCGGGCTCCGCGTGGGGAAATACATGCGGACACCATTGGGGAGCGTGAGGAACGGGCGGCCGTTCGCATCATCGAACTCGGCGTAGTTGGCGATGATGAACGAACGCGTGCGGCGGACGAGG
The DNA here is from genome assembly GCA_964413545.1 of uncultured Roseibacillus sp. GTDB lineage: Bacteria > Verrucomicrobiota > Verrucomicrobiia > Verrucomicrobiales > Akkermansiaceae > Roseibacillus_B. Next base: position 2,537 of record CAYPUM010000424.1, read on the forward strand.
AACAACCGCATGATTTCCCGCCAGTCATCCGGGTGCTCGCTTTTCTCGAAGGCAGCGAGGGAGGAAAGTGGAGTATTCGGATTTCTGAGGCTGAACTCCGAATCGCCAACTTCGCGGAGTATCGCTTCGGGGCGGATCCCGAGGTCGTACTGTTCGTTGAGAAACAGGCGGAGTTGGCTGCCGAGGTCGAGGTAGGTCTTGTTGTAGGGGGTGGCGGTCAGCAGGATCACCTTCGAGTCGTTGCGTTCGAGGTAGCCGCGGATGGCTTGGTAGATCTTCCCTTCGCGATTGCGGAAGTTGTGAGACTCGTCGATGATCACGAGCCGGTAGCGAGGCAGATCCTCCAACTGTCTCAACACGACGCTTTGCGACATCACCTTGTGGGCTCGCAGGCGGAAGCGATGGGCGTAATCCTCCCACATGGTGGTGAGGTTTTTCGGGCAAAGGATCAGCGTTTCGAGCAGTACCGTAGACTTTGATCAGCCTGCCGTAATCAACGTCACCCCCGAACGCGCCATTGATGGTGTAGAGGTGTGCCCACTTGCCGCCTGTGCTGATCTGGACCCGGTTCAAGAGCCTCGCGCCGGCCGAGGTCGCGCAGCAGGCGGGCCACAGTCCCGATGTGGTCGGCGGGCAGGTGGAGGAGAACCGGCTTCGGCAGGTCGGAGCCGCGCTGGGCGATCCCGATCTGGCAGGTGAGGCCGTCGGATTCGCTCGCGACCACAGCATCGACCTCTGGGACATCGACGACATCCTGGACCTTGCGGCAGGGCGGAAGCAGGAGGTCTAGAAGACCCCACCCCACCCGGCGATTTCCCCAAGAATTTTCCAGCAGTTTTTTCGCGCGGGGGGACCCTCGATGTGGGAACGGGGCACGCCGTCTGGTCGCCCCCCGTCCGAGCAGGCTGACGCCCCCGAGCGCATCCTCACCTCACAGCTGTCGGGAGAGTCGCACAGCAAGGGGGGAAAGGGCAGGAAGCATCGGCAGAACTTCAATCCGGCCCGGAGGTGTTGCCAAATTGTTGCCAAGATCGGCCCGCATCGACCTGCACGCCACTGCACAAACGTGCAATATCTCCAGACGCTTCGCTCTTGGGCTAGGTCCGCATAACCACCTGCAAAAGAACAACTTGCGCTGAAAACGTCTGGAGGCGGCGGTCGGATTCGAACCGACGAATAACGGTTTTGCAAACCGTCGCC
>CAYPUM010000425.1:0-3734 GCA_964413545.1 uncultured Roseibacillus sp.
CAAATTTTTTTGACATATTCGCCTATTAGAAATTCTGAAAGAGTGTTGTTAAATGGAGTCGAGTTGCTAAAAGGAATATCTAGAGATTATCAAATTTCTGGAAATATTTTAACTATTAACAATGTTTGGGATTTATATGAAGGTGACGTAGTTAAAATTTCATATTTAAAGGGTTAGTGAAGAAATGGAAAACATACAAAAAATAGTAATAAAAAAGTTGGGGCTGGCGGCTTATATAAAAACAATAGCCGATAAAGACGAAAATGCCATCCACCCGAAGCCGTGACAGGTCGCCTGATTTCACATTTTTCAGCTCTATTTCCTCCACCCCTGTCTCACCGAGGATGCGAAGGGGGACAGTATCCCATGCGAACACGATTTTTTCCTGGACGAAGGCCCTTTCCTGAAGCAGCTTTGTGGCCCTCAGTTCGTTTCGGCGATGCACCAGATGGACCTTGCTGGCAAACCGCGTCAGAAACGTGGCCTCCTCGCAGGCCGAATCGCCGCCGCCCACCACGCACACCGGCATCCCCTTGTAGAACGCCCCGTCGCAGGTGGCGCAGGTGGTCAGCCCGTTCTTGCCGTAAATTTCGCCCTCCCCCGGCAGACCAAGCATCCTCGCCGAGGCCCCGGTCGCAACAATCACCGCGCGCGCCTCCACTTCCACCCCCTCCCCGCAAAACAACCGGAACGATCCCTCGTCCCGCACCTCCACCCGCTCGACACTCTTGAATTCGATCCGCGCCCCGAACCTCTGCGCCTGTTGCTGCATGTTGAACATCAGCGTCGAGCCGTCAACCCCCTCCGGAAACCCCGGAAAATTCTCCACCTCGCTCGTCGTGGTGAGTTGCCCGCCCGGCTGTCCGCCCGCCATCACAAGGGGATCGAGGTTCGCCCGGGCAGTGTAAATCGCCGCCGTCCACCCGGCGCATCCGGTCCCGATGATCACTACGTCTTCCATGCTTCCTGTGAGGCGCGGCGGGCGAGGTTATGCCCTCCTCCGCAGGCCGTCAAAGGCCTTTGATCAATCACAGCCGCTTCCCTTTCTCCCGCTCGATCCAGGCGCGGTCCGCCGCCGAAAGGTTGCGCTCCAACGCCCGAACCCGCCTCCCGTCAGGCTCCGCCAGAATCATCTCCCCCTCAAGATAGCGCAGCAGCTTCGCGAAAAGCGTCCGGCCCTGGTCGTCCGTCCAGGTCCGGTACCCGCGACGCTTCTGATGCGCCACCCACTCCTCGTGGTGCCGCCGCGCCGCCTCCACGTCCCGTTTCATGCGGTCAAAGTAAAACTTCCCGTAACTCGGCTGATACCCCCGGTAGCGCCCCGTCACGGTCCCGTCCGGCGCCATCACCCGCACTGCGGGCGTCCCCAGCACTCGGTAGCGCTCCTTCAGCTTTTCAAGATAATCCCGCTTCCTGAGACGGTCGTCCTCATTCTCCCCCTTGACGCTGAAGTCCAGCCGCACCCGCACCACCTCGTCTTCGGCCCACTCCTTGAACTCCGCCGTCGAGAAGACCTCCGCGCTCAGCGCCCCGCACATCGGACTGCGCTTCGAATCCGTAAACCACACCACCAGCGGCTTTCCAGTGCGCATTCCGCTCCTTTTCCCCTCCGTGAAGCTCACTCCCCACGGCTGCCTTCCCGTCCCCTCCGTCGTCACCTCCTGCATGTGCACCAACTCCGCCTCCGGGTTGTCAGGGTCCGTCCACAGCAGGTCTTTCTCGCGCTCGCGAACCTGCTCCTCGGCCGAAGCCATCTCCTCCGGGTCGTCCACCCTCACCCGCGTCACCGTCGGCTCGCCCCCGCGCCCGGCCCGCAGATGTTCCGGAATTCGCGGCAATCGAGCCGCCCGTCGGGAACTCTCCCCGCCGAATCTCCCGCACGCCACAACCCCCAGAACGCACCCCGCAATCCCCAGCAGTCCAAACATCCGCCTCACGCCGCGATTCTATCGTTTCGGCAACTCCCGCGCAAGTGGCCCCAATTTCCATTGCCCCCCAACCTCCTGCCCCTAAAGTGCGCCCGCGCACGCCATGAACCGCGCCCCCTTCCTCGTCCTCCTCCTCACGGTCTTCTGCCTTCCATGGCCCGCCGCGTTTGCCGCGACGGCCCATCAACCCTCCTACCCCGAAGAGGTCTTCCACCTCGAAGAAGACCAGTGGGCGAAGTTTCCCCTCCCCCTCAGCCTTTACGAAGACGACCCCGATGCCGGCTTCTGGCAGAAACTCTGGAAACGCGCCTTGAAGCAGGACGGCTTCAACCTCGCCGCCACCATCATCTTCCTCTGCGCCATCATCCACACCTTCATCGTCGGCGTCTTCAAGGAACTCGAATACCTCCACGAAGCACGCCACAAGGAACGCATCGAGCAGACCGGCCGCCGCGCCGTCGACAAACCCCATCACGACGCAAGGGACGACGTCTCCTTCTTCTCGCGCCTCTTCCACTTCCTCGGCGAAGTCGAGGCAATCTTCGGCATCTGGGTCGTCGCCCTCGGCGGCGCCGTGGTCTGGTTCTTCGGCTTTCAGGACCACGGCCTCGATGACGGCTTCCAGAAAGGCCTCGCCCAGCTCCAGTTCTACCTCGGGCGGGACGTCAACTACACCGAGCCGCTCTTCGTCATCATCATCATGGCCACCGCCGCCACCCGGCCCATCGTCAGGTTCTCCGAACACTGCGTCCATTCCGTGGCCCGCCTCTTCGGAGGCTCCCCGGCCGCATGGTGGTTCACCACCCTCACCCTCACCCCTCTCCTCGGCTCGTTCATCACCGAACCCGCCGCCATGACGATTGCCGCCATGCTCCTCGGCAAGAAGTTCTACGACCTCAAACCGCCCCTCCGCTTCGCATACGCAACCATCGGGCTGCTCTTCGTGAACATCTCGGTCGGCGGCACCCTCACCCACTTCGCCGCCCCCCCGGTCCTCATGGTCGCCGAGCGTTGGAACTGGGGATTCCTGTTCATGATGGCCAACTTCGGCTGGAAAGCCAGCCTCGGAATCGTCTTCGCCAACTGCATCTATTTCTTCAGCTTCCGCCACTGTTTCAGGAAGCTCGAATCACCCACCCCCACCGGCTCGCTCGACGTCCATATCCCTCTCCGCTGGGAGGAACGCGAAGACCCCATCCCCCACTGGGTCACCGTCGTCCACCTCCTCTTCCTCGGTTGGACCGTTCTCACCAACCACTACCCCCCGCTCTTCATCGGGGGTTTCCTCTTCCTGATCGGATTCACCGAGGCCACCGGCCACCACCAGAACGACGTCCGCATGCGAACCCCCCTCCTCGTCGGCTTCTTCCTCGCCGGACTCGTCATCCACGGCCGCTGCCAGGCCTGGTGGATCTCCCTCACCCTCGCCTCCATCGACAACGCCTGGCTCCTCATGATCGGCGCCACCATCCTCACCGCCTTCAACGACAACGCCGCCGTCACCTATCTCGCCTCCCAGGCCCCCGGCCTCGTCGCCGCCGCCAAATACGCCATCGTCGCCGGCGCCGTCACCGGCGGTGGCCTCACCGTCATCGCCAACGCCCCCAACCCCGCCGGCCAGTCGATCCTCGGCCGCTACTTCCACCGGGGCGTTTCTCCCCTCGCCCTCGTCACCGCCTCCCTCGTGCCCACTGCCATCATGGCCGCCTGCTTCATGCTCCTCAAGAGCCCCGGCATGCTCAACGGCCCTCCGGACCCCGCCCCCCACCCCCCCGCTCACACCGACCCCCAGACACCTTCCCAATC
>CAYPUM010000426.1:0-3729 GCA_964413545.1 uncultured Roseibacillus sp.
CCGCCGGTTGGGGGCGGTGGACGAGGAAGTGGACGCTTTCGTCGAGGAGGCGCTGTTCGCGACCGTCACGAACGTCAATTTCGACCTCGAAAGCCTCCTGGAGCTGGTTCTGGAGTGCGGGCGGATGAATCTCCGCACGATGGAGATGCTCAGCGAGGCGCACGTGAGCAGACTTGGCCGGCCGGGTCCGGTGGAAGTCGCGGAGGGCATCCAGGAAGGCCCCGGAATCCTCGTGACAGGGCACGACATGGTGGACCTGAAGGATCTCCTCGAACAGACCGCGGGGGAGGGGGTCAAGGTTTACACCCATGGCGAGATGTTGCCGGCGCACATGTATCCCGAGCTGCGGAAACACCCGCACCTTGCCGGACATTTCGGGGGCGCGTGGCAGAAGCAGCGTCACGAGTTCGAGCGTTTCGGGGGACCGGTGGTGGCCACCACCAACTGCGTTCTCATTCCGTCCGAAGCCAACACCTACCTCAACCGACTATACACGATGCGCGTCACGGCGGTGCCGGGGGCGGCCCGTCTCAAGACGAACGATTTCTCGGAGGTCATCCGGCGGGCGAAGGAGGTGGGCGATCTGCGGCCGACACCGATGAGGTCGTCGACGATCGGTTTTCACTACACGGCCCTGCTGGGGATGGCGGACGCCATCGTCGAGGCGGTCAAGGACGGCAGGGTGAGCCATTTCTACGTGATCGGCGGCTGCGACGGGGCCGAACCGGGCCGGAACTACTACAGCGACTTTGCGCAGGCCACCCCGAAGAATTCCCTCATCCTCACGCTTGGCTGCGGCAAGTTCAGGATCCGGGATCATGATTACGGGACGGTCGAGATCGGCGGCATGCAGGTGCCGCGCCTTCTGGACCTCGGCCAGTGCAACGACAGCTTCGGCGCCATCCAGATCGCGCTGGCCATGGCGAAGGCCTTCGACTGCGGCGTCAACGACCTTCCTCTGACTCTCAAGATCTCGTGGTTCGAGCAGAAGGCGGTGGCGGTCCTGCTGACCCTTCTGCACCTTGGGGTCAAGGGTGTCTCGCTCGGGCCCGCCCTGCCGGCCTTCTTTTCGCCCAACGTGCTCCGGATCCTCGAGGAGCGCTTCGACCTCCGCCCGATCGGCTCGGACGGAGCCGAGGACGCCGCGGCATCCCTGACGGTCGCCTGAACCGAAGGGATCGCCCGAGCGCCAAACGAAATACGGCCAATCCCGCCGGGACGATTTCAATTATGGGAACCCGAACGCCGGCGATGCAGGAACCGCCACGACCCTCGCACACCCTCACGCCATGTCTCCAGTCCCGTCAATCATCCAAGGGACTGCGCGCCGCCGTCAGCATTCGGCGCGACGCTCCCTTCGATTTGTATGCATGAATATATCCTGATCGATGAACACGATTGACGAATCGAAGATAGTCGTAGACGAAGTCATTGCCGAGGTGCGCCGCCACAAGGAGGCGAACGCAGCTGAACACGATTACGATGTGGACTCCCTCCTGCGGGACCTGCGGGAACGCCAGGAGTCGAATCCCAGGCTGGTGTCCCGGATTCCCAAAGGCGAACGAGGCGTCGCGCCTGGCGCCTGACCCGCTGTGAGTTCAGTGCGTCATGCCCGTTCCACCCTCTGCACGCAATCAAGGGCGCGCTCCCGGTCAGGAGGAGGAGGACTTCGACGTTGCTGGGTCAAGAAAGGCAAGATGCCCTCAAAGCCAAGCTTGAGGAGCACACCGGACGCTGTAGAATCTGCTCATGAGCACGTTGCAGGAGATTGAGAAGGCCATCGACGGGCTGCCCCGAGAGCAGGTATTTGCGCTCGGCGAGTGGCTGCAGCAACGGATTGAGGATCAATGGGATGCACGGTTTGAAGAGGACGCGACTTCAGGCCGATTGGCTCGGGCGGCTGAGAGAGCGCTGAAGGAGCATCGTGCGGGTAAGTCAACGGATTTCCCAGGCGATGCGGAGCAAAGCGGTTGACAGCTTCTGGGAGGGCTATTGGCGCCTCCCCCCACCGATTCGGAAGAGCGCGCGGCAGTGTTGCCAACTCTGGATCCGAGATCCCCGGCATCCATCTCTGCAGTTCAAGAAGGAGGGGCGCTTACTGGTCGGCCCGTGTTGGTGGCGGGTATCGGACAGTGGGGATCTTGGACGGTGACACCGTTGTGTGGTTCTTCATCGGGACACACGACGAGGACATGCAACTCCTCGCCGACTAAGACCCAACCCCCAAGATAGCAGCCGAGCGGAGCCTCGGTGCTGGCGGTTGTTAGCCCGCCGGCGGGGCGGGCGAATCAAACAATGGAACCGATCCGCGTGCCCGACCTCTTCCGCTGGCCGCAACAGGAGGACACCGAAACCCTCGATGCCTCCCGGATTCCCTGGCAGGCTCCGGAGCTTCCCCTCGATGGCGAGCTCATCCTCGTCCTCGACGGCGACCCGCTCCCTCCAGACGAGTTCTTTGGTTCCGGAGTCCCCGCTTCCATTGCCCCTCGCGGCCGCCCAAGGGCAGCGGAGCGGGAGAGGTCTGCCCGCGAAGACGCAGAATCAGCCCGAATTCCCGCCCTGTGTCCCCCTGTCCCCCAAATCCCTCCTTTTCGCCTTGATCTCTCCCACAATGCCGCCCCAGACTCACCCGAAACGATCAAAACCCGCTCCGTCTCGCCCCCTTCCTCCCCCTGCAACCCCTCCAATCCGCGCCCCGAGGCGCCATGAGACCAGGCCCGAAAAGGGAAATCCCGGAAGTAATCAATAGCAATCAGCCAAGGAGGCAGAGATGGAGAATGTTGTAGCGAAGCTGCAGGAGCTGGTGGCGACCTGGGGCTTGAAGGTCCTGGCCGCCATACTGATTGTTGTTATCGGCCGCCTGGTGGCCAAGCTCGTTCGCGAGCTGGTGGCGCGCCTGATGCGGCGCAGCAAGGTCGACGAGACGCTGATAAGTTTCGTCGGGAGTCTCTGCTACATCGGCCTGATGGCCTTTGTGCTGATTGCCGCCCTCGATAAGCTCGGAGTACACACGGCGTCATTTGTCGGCATCATTGCCGCGGCCGGCCTGGCCATCGGTTTGGCCCTGCAGGGCTCGCTGGCCAACTTCGCGGCCGGGGTGCTGATGATTATCTTCAAACCGTTCAAGGTGGGTGACTTTGTCGAGGCGGCCGGCACGGGGGGCATCGTTGAAGAGATCGAGATCTTCACCACGCGGCTCAAGACGCCCGACAACAAGACGATCATCATTCCCAACGCCAAGCTCACCGGCGACAACATCGTCAACTTCTCGGCCAAGGACACCCGGCGGGTCGACCTGGTAGCGGGCGTGAGCTACACCGACGATCTGCAGAAGGTGAAGCAGGTACTGCAGGAGCTGGTGGCGGCCGATGCGCGCGTGCTGAAGGATCCGGAGCCCACGATCGCGGTGTCCGAGCTGGCGGACAGCAGCGTCAACTTCGTCGTGCGTCCGTGGGTCAACAAGGACGACTACTGGAATGTGTATTTCGGCCTGACCGAAGCCATCAAACGGCGCTTCGACCAGGAAGGCATCAGCATTCCCTTCCCACAGCAGGACGTGCACCTGTTCCAGTCCGGGCAGGCCGGGTAACGGCACGGCAGGTCACTGGCCCGAGTTTCCTGGTTGGTGCCTGAGAGAAAACGCCCTTTTCCGCACCAAAGTCCGGTCCGACCGAGCGGATTTCGAGCCGAGGCTTGGTTGAGTTTGGTCGCGAAGGCAGTCTGGCAGGG
>CAYPUM010000427.1:0-3728 GCA_964413545.1 uncultured Roseibacillus sp.
GCCGCTGAGTTCGAGAAATACCTGAAAGCGGGCTCCGGCCACGCCTTTGCCCGTCATCCAGCGGCCTCTCGTCCGAGGTGGATGCCCTGGCCACGGCCCACGGTCTGACGATCGTCGGCCTGGCCGAGCATTTCTCCAGAGCCGCGGTCCAGGAAGCTCCCGTCCCCTACCTTTCCGCCCCCAAACCCCCGTCCGCCCGCGCAACGAAGCTGCGTCCCGTCTTCAAGATGCAGAGCGGCTGGACTTGGGACATGCTCACCATCGAGGCCGCCACGGCGGGCCGGCTCATCTTCTGCTGCGACGGTCAGCGCGAGGACGTCCGGCTCCCGAAATCAAGAGGGACCAATCACTCGGAAGGCTACGGGATCCTCTTCAACCTCGCCTTCTCCGATCCACAGGAGTTCCACACCCCGGCGAGTTGGGAGAAGGGCAACAGCACAATTCGCCGGCGGTTTGGGAGGCTTCGCGAGCAGCTCGACCTCCTGTTCCCGGCCCCTGATGGACCCTTCCTCAAGAAACAGGACCGCCTCTACGTCCCGCGATTCAAGCTGATCCCTCACCGGGACCTGGCGGGAGCCGCGAAGGAGTTCCGCAGCCGGTCCCATTCGTGAGCGACAGAAAAACTTGCCTCGTCCGAGGTTTGCCCTTGTCGCTGCTCTGTTAGCGGTGCGTAATGGTGCGTAATGAAGCGTCCTCCCCGATCCCGACACCCGGTCCCCGGGGAATCGATCACAAGGCTCTCCATCAGCATTCCCGCCGAGGACAAGGCGGCCCTTGAGAAGATCGCCGTGGAGAAGAAGGTCAGTCTCGCGTGGGTGCTCCGAGATGCGGTCTCGAAATACCTGGAGGCTGATCATTCAGGTGACTGAACGCGACCTCTTCATCCCGACCCTCACCCTGCAAATGTCCCATCCCGCATTGGATCTTGGCCTCATGAAGGGCCTAGCCGACTTCCCCATAGATAACTAAACCACTATGTCCCTTCAAACCAGCTGCACCCCCCGTCTCTCGGTTTTCGCTTCCGACCGCCGTGCCACCGTCCTAAGCCTCGATACCTTTCTGAAGGGTCAGGTCAACGGGAAGGAGTTCTTCGAGGAGAACTACTTCACCACGGGCATGGTGACCCTGGTGGACCGGGCTTTTCGCCACATGGGAGGCAATGCCGCGGGCTCCTCGGTGTTCCTCCTTTCCCAGGCGATGGGTGGCGGTAAGACCCACAGCATGATTGCGCTGGGCTTGCTGGCCCAGGATCCCGAACTGCGTCGCAAGGTGCTCGGCGACGAGGATCCGGCACCCAAGCTCCCGAAGTGCACGGTGGTCGGCTTCGACGGCCACAGAGTTGACGCTCCTGGAGGTATTTGGGGTTCGCTCGCGGAACAGCTCGAGAAAGCTGATCAGTTCGCCACTTACTGCTCGCCTTTGCTCCGGGCACCCGGCCCGGAAGCATGGAAGCAACTCCTGGGCACCGACCCGATCGTCCTCTTCATCGACGAACTTCCTCTTTACCTTCAAGGCGCTGTTGCTGTTCCAATCGGCAACGGGGACCTCGGCGTGGTTGCCACAACAGCCCTTGCCAATCTCTTCGTGGCCGTGGCGGAGATGGGGAATGTTTGCCTGGTCCTCTCCGACCTCGCCGGCACCAACTACGGCATTGGCCAAGCCAACCTTGAAGCCGCTTTCAACCGCGCCGTCCAAGGCATCACCAACGAGGCCAAGCGCATCGCGGTCCCGATCACCCCGGTCAACCCGAACGGCGATGAGCTTTACCACATCCTTCGCAAGCGGCTGTTCTCGAAGATCGCCGACGAGTCGGAGATCCAACGGGTCGCGAAGGCCTACAGCGAGGCGCTCGGGCAGGCCGAAAAGACGGGCCTGACCACCACGAAGCCCGAGACACTCTACGCCCGCTTCCTCGATTCCTACCCGTTCCATCCCGACCTCCGCGAACTCGTCGGCAAGTTCAAGGAGAACGAGGGCTTCCAGCAGACCCGTGGCGTCATCCGCCTCATGCAGATGGTCGTCTCCGACATCTGGAAATCCGAGAAGGCCGGGAAGCTCGACGTGATCCACCCCTACGATCTCGACCTGAACATCGACGAGATCGCCTCCGAGATCCGGACGATCAATCCCTCCCTCAGCGAGGCCATCGCCCACGACATCGCCCATGACGGCGATGCCGAGGTCGAGCAGATCGACAACGCGAACGGCAACACCGACGCCTCGGACGCCGCCCGCCTCATCCTCATCGCATCGCTTTCCAGCACGCCCGGCGCCATCCACGGCCTGCGCGAATACCAGCTCGTCGACTGCCTCCAGCGCCCCGGCCGCGACCTCTCGACCTTCAAGGCCAATGTTCTCGACAAGCTCGCGATCCGCGCCTGGTATCTCCACAGTTCGGCCGATGGCCGCCTGTTCTTCAAGAACCAGCAGAACCTAGCCGCCAAGCTCCGCTCGACCGCCCAGTCGCTCCATTCGGAAACCGTCGACCGGATGCTGCGTGAGTATCTAATAGGGACCACTGAGAAACCAGGCTACTTCACTCCCCATATCCGGGACTGCTACCAGACCGTCAAAGTCCTGCCGCCGCCCGACGAGGTGCAGATCGAGCAGGAAAAGACCACCCTGGTCATCGTTCGGCCCGGAGGCATGGCCAATCAGCTCCCGGTCTCCGCCGACTGGCAGGCATGGTGGGGCCAGCAGCAGTACAAGAACCGGATCCTCTTCCTCAGCGGTTCTCGCGACACCTTCCAGCGTGTTTTGGATTCAGCTCGGCAAGTGCGCGCTCTCAAAAGCATCGAGGATGATCTAAAGTCCGAGAACACTCCGGCCGACGACCCACAATGGCGCGCCCTCGATACCCTGCGCGACCGCATCGGCCTCCAGTTCACCGCCGCCCTCAAGGAGGCCTTCGACCAGATCGTTTACCCATCGATCAATTCCGCGCTGCGCTCGACCGGCATCGACCTCGCCTTCGCCGGAAACCAGAGTGGCGAAGCCACCATCCGGCACACCCTGGAGAGCGCCCAGAAGTTCACCACCAGGATCGATGACGACAGCTTCCGCTCCCGCGCCGAGGCCCGGCTCTTCGGCGGCGCTGAAAGCAAGGTGGTCCTCTGGTCCGACTTCAAGCGTGCGGCCGCCGTCAACACCAACTGGCCGCTCCACAAGACTTCCGCCCTCGATGACCTCAAGGAGGAATGCATCCGCCGCGGCCTTTGGCGACCGGAGGGCAACCACATCCGGCGCGGTCCATTCCCACCGCCGGCCCCCGAGGTCAACATCCGCGAACTCTCCGTCGAGGACAGCGGCGACGGTCGGACCTACCTCAAGGTCGAGCCGCTCCACGCCCCGAATGTCGTCTACGAAACCGGGGATGCCGACCCCACGCCGGCCTCCAGCCCGGTCCCGACTCCGAACCGTTTCGAGGCCACCGGCCTCAGCTACCGCTTCCTGGCCTACGACCCGGACGATGCCACCCGCGTCAGCTCGGTGAAGGAATGGACGGCCAAGCTCCGCCTGAAATACCAACTTCACAATCGCGGCGACCACTACGAGGTCGAATTGCTGGCGCTGCCGAAGACCAATGGCGTGACCATCCGCTACACGACCGATGGATCCTCGCCCACCAGCGCCGGCTCGGCAACCTACGACGGCCCGATCCGCGTGCCGGAAAACTGCCGGGTGATCTGCGCCATGGCCGTGGCCAGCGGCTACACGCTCAATTCCGA
>CAYPUM010000428.1:0-3705 GCA_964413545.1 uncultured Roseibacillus sp.
ACGCTGTCCCTGGTCTGAACTTCCCAGCATCATCAATAATTCCTCTAACTGTGATCTCTTGCCCCTTGAGCTTGATCTTCACCTCAACCACTTCTCCAGGCTTGCATTTGTTCTTAACCTTGGACTGAGCCCTTTTGACCATCGCTTGAAAAGCCTTGTTGGCGTCATCGTCAAAAGCCTTCACAAGATCATCCAAGTTGTGCCTCGGATTGTTGAAGATGTGATTGACCTTGTTCGGGTCTATCCGAATGCGTGTCCTCGTGAAGAAGCTTACTAGCTTACAGCAACATTGGCTGCCAATCTCCAAACAACATCCGAGTACTTTTCCAGCACCCGCTGTGATGGCTGCCGCCTCATCAATCGGCACACAGACCGTCAAAACAATTGTCGCTGCCGCCTTGATCGGGCTAGGTGTAAGCACAGGATCATCATTCGGGCCGGGTGCCTGTGCATTTTGCTCTGAGGCGAAGAAAATCAAGCCGCCGATTACAACGACAGGCCACACACGGCCGTCAGCATCAACCAAAATTGTTGGTGCATTCTGGACAAACCCGTAGTCATTGAGATCACTGTAGCCATAAACTAGATCAAAGGGCCCAGACGACGCCATCAGCTGATGGCCCGGTTCGTCGATTGGATCTCTGGATGGCCATCTGCCGGTGACGGGGTCATAATACCGATATCCGTAATAATACAACCCGGTTTCGTCTTCCAGCATCTTGGTGGAGAACCTGATGGGGAAGTCGCCGTTGGTGTCGGTGTTGGCGATCAGGTTTCCGAAGGGATCGTATTCGAAGTGCGCCTGAACAACTCCGGCGGAGTTGAGGTATTCGCTGACGTTTCCGTTGCCGTCGTAGGCCGGGTAGAAGGAGGTGGTGGTGGTGGTGAGGGCCAGGAGACCTCCGACGCCGCCGGCGCCCTGCATGGTTCCGCTCAGGTCAAGCCCCCAGGTGTAGGTGCGGGAGAGGGTTGTGCCGTTGTATTCGGCGATGAGGTTCCAGCCGTCGTAGATGTACCAGGTGGTGGTTTCGCCGGCGGTCCTGCTGATGCGCCGTCCCTGGAAGTCATGGGAGTAGGTGACCACGGTTCCGTCGTCCTCGACCTCCACGAGGCGGTTCTCGGCATTCCAGGCGAGAGTGGCGGTGCAGGTGGTTCCGAGGGTGGTGGTCAGGGCGCCGGAGTGGAGTGTCCCACCGATCAGGTTGCCGTCCAGGTCGTAATCGAAGTTCTGGCTTGCTCCGGTGTATTGGTTGAGTTCATTGGGGGTGTAGTTGGTGGCGGTTCCGCCCGTTGAGCTGGCGGTGCCGGTGCGCACCACGTCGCGGTTGCCGATGGCGTCGAAGGTGTAGTGGCGGTCGTGGGTGGCGCCGCGGTCGTCGTCGGCGCTGACCAGCTCCCCGCGGCTGTTGTAGCGCCAGTCGACGGACGGCGCGGTGCCGCCGAAGGCCGAGCCGGCGGTGGAGAGCCCGGTGCGCTGGCTGAGCGCATTCACGGTGTAATCATAGGATGAGCGGACCGATTGGCCAACCTTGTTTTCCTTTTTGTCGAGGGCGTCGCGGTCGCCGAGCCAGGTGTTGGCGGCGGTATGGGCCGGCCCGGTGACGTTGCTCAACAGGCGGGCCGAGTTGGTCACACCGTAGGTGTATTCGAAGGCGTAGGATTCGCCATCGAGATTCGGCACCCCCGAGGCATCGACGCCCAGCAGGCGGTCGATGTCGCTTTCGTAGTGGTAGCCCACGGCGTGGTCGGTGATGGGATTGGTGGCGCTGTCGGATTCGCGCAGTTCGAATCCGGCGGGGCGGCGGGCGATGGTCGATGGGCTGCCGTCTTCGTACTCGCGGTCGATGACGCGCACGAGGTCTCCCGAGTCGATTTCCTCGTTGCCATTCGAGTCGTAGGAGATCGTTTCCTTGTCGAGGAGCAGGTCGGAGGTGTTGTAGGTGTAGCTGTGGAGGGCGAGGCCGCCCTGTTCGACGGTGGCGACGCGCCCATGGTGGTCGTATGAGTAGTCAATTGTCGGGGTGGAGTCGTTGTAGGTTACCGTGTCGAGACGTCCGCCATTGTCGTAGGCATAGGTGGTGGTGAGCTGATCCTTGTTGGGGTCGTTGCCGCCATCGACATCCCGGGCCCAGGTCCTGGTCTTGAGACGGCCGGCGTTGGTGTAGGTGTAGTCGGTTCCGTTGCCGTCGTCGTATTGCTTGCGGTCGAGCCAGCCGCGGCTCTGGTCGTAGGTCCAGGTGGTGGTGGCCGTCTCGGTGCCATAGGTCGTCAGGGAATCCATGCGCCGGGCGTAGTCATAGGTATGGCGGCGCCGATAGGTCTGATCGCCGGCGACCTCCTCCACGCTGCCATCCGGGAAGTAAGTGGTTGTGGTTTCATTGTCCAGGGTGTTGCCCTCCTCGTCGAGGGTGTCGGGGGCATTGACCAGCGTGCGCCGCCCGCGGTCGTCGTAGGCGAAGGCGGTCGTGCGGCTGCCGGGTTCAGTGATGCTGGCGACGACGTCGACGTTGCTGTCGTAGTAGGCGGTGACGGTGGTGCCGGTTCGGGCGTCGTGTACGTGGGTCGGCCTGTTGCGCGTGTCGTAGGCGTAGCTGGTGGTTTCGATCGCACTGCCGCCCCCGGACTTGAACGTTTCCATCTTGTCGAGAAGGCCGTCGGTGTAGGTGGACACGGTGCCGGCGCCGCTCGGATCGGTGCCGGTGACGGTCCAGTCGCCGTCTCCCGGGGTTCCAAGGTTCGTCACCGTGGATGATGTTTCCGGCTGGTCACCCTCGGGATAGGAAATCTCCCAGGTCTTGAGTCCTGTGGCGGCCCGGTCGTTGTGGGCGACGACGAGTTCGGTGCCGCCGCTTTTCCAGACCTTGGTGACGGTGCGCAGGACACCGTTGCTTTCAGCGTGGGCGCTGACGGGGATGGTCTCGCGGAAGCGCACCGTGTCGGCCCCGTAATCGATGCTGCCGTCCCGGTCCAGATCGATGGCGGTGGTGGTGCGCTCGCCGGCCGCGTTGTATGCGTAGAGAGTGGCGACCCCGTCCGGGTCGACGGACTTCGCGAGCTGGCCGAGGGCGTTGTACTCCATGGTGGCGCTGGCCGTATCGGCGTAGTCGACGCGGACCTCGCGGCCGGCCCAGTCGGCGGTGGTGGTCACCGCTTCATATTCGTTTGCGCCGTCCACATGGCTGCGGGTGGTTTCCAGGCCGGTGGAGCCCACGGCGTAGGCATGGCGCGTGTGGGGGGCCATGTCGCCGTAGGTCTGGCAGGTCCGGCCGTCGAGGTAGTATTCGGTCGTCTGAACGGGCTGGGAATCATCGTCCGGGGTCGTCACGTAAGTGGTGACCTCGCGGCGGGAAAGACCGGCGGCGGGCTGGTAGTCGGTGGTGGTGGAGGAAGCGAGGATGAGGTCCCCGTCCGCCGCCGAGCGTGACCAGTTCTGCCGGGAGGTTGCGGCGAGGTTGCGGACGGTCTTCGTCATGCGGTTGCCGTCACCGGCGCTTCCTCCGTCCGGATATCGATGGGTGGAAGTCGTCAGGCCGGCGTAGACGGTCTCGGTGGTGAGGCCGAGGCGGGTGGTGGCGGTCCTTCGGCGCAAACCATCGTATTGGTAGCCGGTGGTGATGCCGTAGCGGTCGGTCTCGCTCGCCAGGCCGCAACAGGAGTAGGTGGCCGCGGTCTGGCAGGCCGGGTCGCCGGTGGTGTCGGCCTGGA
>CAYPUM010000429.1:0-3701 GCA_964413545.1 uncultured Roseibacillus sp.
CCTGAACATGGAGGAGTTCCGGGGCAAGACCGCCAAAGTGGCAGCACAGGCCGCCCCGGAGATCGGGGAGATGATCAAGTCGAGCGACGAGGTCCCGCACCTGCAGCCGCTTTACGACGAGGCGTTGCGGCCGCAGTTCCACATGAGCCAGATGCGCGGCTGGAACAACGACCCGAACGGGATGTGTTACTACGACGGGCAGTACCATTTCTTCTGGCAATGCAATCCGGCGGGACGGAAGTGGGCCAACATGTACTGGGGGTATGCCACCAGCCCCGACATGGTGCACTGGACCGAACAGGACCGCGCCTTGCGGTCCTTCGGCGGGAACGTCGAGAACCGTCACCCTGCCATGGCCGTCAAGAACTGCTTCTCGGGCAGCGGCAATGTCGATCTGCAGAACACGGCGGGTTGGCAGAAGGGCGACGAGAAGACGATCGTGCTGGCCTTCACCGACACCGGTTGCGGCGAGGCGCTGGCCTACTCGACGGACCGCGGCAAGACGTGGACCTACTACGAGGGCAACCCGGTCATCAGGCACCGTGGGCGCGATCCGAAACTGATGTGGTATGAGCCGGGCCGGCACTGGGTGATCGCGGTCTACGACGAGGACCCTGAGCACGGCCGCAACATCGCCCTCTACACCAGCAAGGACCTCAAGGAGTGGAAGCGCGAGAGCAACATTCCGGGGTATTTCGAGTGCGCCGAGATCTTCGAGCTTCCGGTGGACGGCGATGCGTCGAACACGAAGTGGGTCATCTTCGCGGCCGACGCCCGTTACGCCATCGGCGACTTCGACGGCAGGAAGTTCACCCCCGAGCACGAGGGCAAGCACCAGGTCCACTGGGGCAACTACTACGCCTCGCAATGCTTCAGCAATCCGCCGGATGGGCGGGTGGTGCAGATCGGCTGGGCCCGGGGTCTCGAATTGCCGGGGATGCCGTTCAACCAGGGATTCACCGTTCCCACGAACCTCACCCTGCACACGACGGAAGACGGCGTCCGGATGTTTGCCACGCCCATCAAGGAACTCGAGCAACTCCGCAAGCCGAACCCGAAATCGGTCTCGAACACGGAACTGACGGCCGAAAAACCGGAACTGAAGTTCGAGGTGAAGGACCAGCTCTTCGACATCGTGGCGACCTTGAAGAAGGGGACCGCCGCCAAGGCTGTTCTGCGGTTCGGAGAAAACACCGCAACTTATGACTTCAACGCCCGGAAGCTCGACGAAATGCCGCTGAAGATGAAGGACGGCAAGGTCAGGATCCGCGTCCTCGTGGACCGGCCGATGTATGAGCTGATCGGAGGCGGCGGGGCCTGCTTCAAGACCCGCGGCCGCGGCGACATGGGCAAGCCGCTCGGCGCGATCTCGCTGACCGCCGAAGGCGGCTCGCTGACGGTCGAGTCGCTCAAGGCCTACGAGATGCAGTCGATCTGGAAGAAGAAATAACCCGCCGCACGGCCAGGGCAAGAAGGACAAGAACCAGGGCGGCAAGGAGACCGCCTGCGAACCAGATCCACCACGGGAGCGGAAGGGGCGCTTGCGCGTGGAGTTCCATCGGCTGGTCGAGGTGATCGCGCAGCCGGAACCGCCATTCGAGGCGGCGGCGGTCGGGGCTGATCGTGGTGGCGTTGGTCTGTCCGGCCTCGACAGGGAGGTGGACCGTGTAGTGAACGGTTGAATCGGCGAGGAGCGCGGGGTTCTTCCGGACCAGTTCCGGGAGGACGGGCGCGATGTCGATGGACCGATGGAGGGTCAGGGAGAGCGGACTGATATCGAGGGTGGATTCGCCGAAGAGGGCCTCGGATTTCACGGGGACGTCGGGCCGGGCGGGATCGCGGAGGCGGCGCTGGGGAAAGGAGACGAGGTTTTCGAGGCTGTCGAAGGTGCCCTCGAACTCGAAGATGACGCGCTCCCGCCGCGAGCGGTGTTGGACGCGGGCAAGATCGACGTGGGGGTCCCCCCGGGCAGCCTCGAGAAGGTGTTCCCGCAGCGTCTCGGCGCCGCCGAAGTTGTTCATCACGAGGGCGGGCATGCGGTAGGTGGCGGAAAGCCGGCCCGACCCGTCCCGCTCGAGCCAGATCGTTTCGTTCCCCTCGATGCAGCCCGCGAACAGCGCGCACAAGGGCGCCAGAAGCGGGAAGCGGACCATCCGGGAACTCATGCCTGCCGCACGATACGAAGCACCGGCACCGGTGCAACGGCTTTGCGCAGCCGGGTGGCGCAGGATCCCGTCCGGATCGCGTCACAGGGGACGAACTCCAAGAGGACGCCGGGTTTCAAAGAGACTCGCCCGCCGCTTCCGCGGGCGGGCAAACCCGGAATCCCATCGCCTCGAAATGCCGGTCGAACGCAAACACCCGCCGAATGCCGGCGCGCTTCATCAGGACGGCCGACACGCAGTCGGTGAACGACACCCCCTGGTCGGCGAACTTCCTCATCAGGGCCAGCGCCTTGCGCCAATCGTCTTCTCCGGCCTGCAGCCACTCGATCCCGGAATCCAGGGCGTCCCGACCCCACTCGGCGGCGAAGGCGTACGTTGTGCGGCGCGCAATCAAGGTCACCGATTCATCGAAGACGAGCTCGCTCGAGGCCAGACGCTCTCCCCGGTCTGCAGCCTCGGTCCATTCCTGCACCGCCGTGGCGTGATGTTGGTCCCTCGCGATCTCCTTCGCCACGAATGCTCCGGTGTCCACAAACAACGCCTTCATGGCCCGTACAAATACAGGTCATGGTTGGCCGCGGTGTCGTCAGGCGCCGCACCATCCCACGGGCGCCGGGCGAGAAAGCGCGCCACCTCCTCCGACCTTGCATCCCCCCCGGCCCCCGCGAGACGACGCCGGATCAATTCGCCAAGGGAGATCCCCAGCGCCTTCGCTTCCCGGACGGCCCGCCGCCGCAGCTCGTCGGGCAATAAAATCGTGGTGCGATGCATATGGCGGATGATACGCATGTATATGGATGCGTCAAGTCGCGGTGTGGCGAGAGTGTGCAGCGGGGTGTGGCGGGATTTGCGGGGGGGGTGTGCGTCGCGTGCTTTGAGAACGGGCTTCGAATCGTATTCGGAGCGTGTTTGGTTGGGGCTTTGCAAGGTGAGGGGCGGAGGAGTCGAGGATGGAGCGCGGAAGGATTTGTGGCTTGTGGATTGAGGGCATGCGGAGAGGTTTGGCGGTTGGCGGGAGCAATGAATCGTTTGGTCGAGCCGGAGATTCTGGACGAGTTGGCATGGGACGATCCGGAAGCGGTTCGGAGCCGGCGGGATCTGCGGTTGGTCAACGGCTTGATGGGGAACCTCCGCTGGATGCGCAGAGTGCTGGATCGGCTGGGAGTGCGACGGGTGGTCGAGATCGGGGCGGGCGGCGGCGAATTGCTGGAGGGGTTGGCGGGCAAGGGACGGGAGGTTCTGGGAGTGGATCTTGCGCCGCGACCGAAGCGGCTGAAGGACGGGGTGGAGTGGATCCAAGGGGATGTGCGGGAGGTGCTGGCCGGGATGACGAGCGGTTCGGGGAAAGGGAGGGGAACGGGGCGCGGATTTGTGGCGGGCAATCTGATTCTGCACCATTTCGAGGACGGGGCGTTGCATGAGTTGGGGTCCGTGTTGCGGAGATTCGAGGGGTTGTGTTTCTCGGAGCCGAGGCGCTCACCGCTGGCGCTGGCGGAGGGCTACATCTACGTGTGTGGGGCATGGTCCGATCTGCAT
>CAYPUM010000430.1:0-251 GCA_964413545.1 uncultured Roseibacillus sp.
GCGCCCGACTTGAAGAGCTTGACGACGACGAAGATCGGCGCGGGCTTGGCGTTGCCCATGTCACCGGTATTCACAATCGGGGGTACTACAACCGGGGTGAGCGACCCCACAACAATGTCATTCCCGGATCGCCCGTCCATGTAGAGCTGCCCGGAACCAAAATGTGGTTGGCTTCCTCCTGCGGCCGAGTAGCCGACCCACGGATGAAAGAAGGAATTGGTCGCGATCTGGCCGAGAAAGCTGAAATAGAC
>CAYPUM010000430.1:261-3700 GCA_964413545.1 uncultured Roseibacillus sp.
GGGTGCCGGTGGCCGAGGTGCCAAACCAAGGCGAAAGGAAACAATTCGTGGTTACCTGGGCGAGACAACTGAAATAGACCGTCCCGGTCTGCGCCGAGGGCAAGTCAAAGTTAGCCACCTTATTGAAGTAATTGCCGCCGCCGCCGCCGCTGATTTTCAAGGCGCGGTCGCCGGAGCTGACGTCGACGTCGCCGCCGCTGTAGCTGAGATCCTTGTCCTCGATGGTCTCGGAAACCGGACCGAGCGTCCATGTCTGGTCGGCGGTGCCGTCGAATGCTCCGAGGGCCTCGGTCTCGAAGCTCTCGTGGGCCAGGAGACCCGCCCGGGCCGGACTGGCAAACAGTGCCGCGGCGAAAGCGGCAAGGACCGCCGGAACAGCGACCTTGGCGTGCTCCAATGGCACGGTAAGCGCCCCTCCCGGAGCGCCCTGATGGTTGGCGATCGCGCGTGCTCGGGCGGCCGCCTTTTTTTGGTTCCAATACGTTTTCATAGCTTCTGTTTGGCTTAAACGGGTTGCGGGATCGGGCCTGCCACCTGCCACCTGCCGGCGGCGGCACCGATTTGTCGTCAGGATGAGCCGGATCCGCCACCCTGTCATCTTCCATATTGCGCCAAATTTCTTCGCTGATGCGACATAAGGGCGGGGTGCAGGATGCGGCATGCGGATTCCGGGCGACTGGAGGCGGGCGTCATCCCGGCCCGGGGCAAGCCTGCCTTGGCGGGCGCCGCCCCGGGTGCGGGTCCGGCCATACGGGAACCCGGCCACCGGAACCTGAAGACCGTTCCGGGCGGCCTGAGGTCCGTCGCGTTGGCAATTCCCCGGTGGCAACAAAACGGCGACCGATCCCTGCGGGAGAGTCCGCGATTGTCCGAAGCTTCTACGCTGAAGGGATCACATCGACGCCGTTCAACGAGAATGCGCGGGCGGCGGCGAGGATGTGCCGATCATTGGAGTAGACCTCCCCGAAGCCCTGTGCCTTGGCACAGACCAGATGGATTGCATCATTCGCCCTGACAAACAACGACGAAGGCACTGATCGATAGGTTGAGAACACCTCATCCAACAAGGCTTGGGTGACGCCGTACCATCGCCAATAGCCGGCTTTTTCGTCGGCTTCGAAACTGTCGAACACCGCGTCGGCGTCCCGATCGGAGAGCCGTCCTTCCCGCCGGTGGCGATGGACAGCCGCTGCAAACTCGGTGCGTGCCAGGTAGCAGGAGGCCAAACCGTCGGCCGACTGGGTCAGGTCACGCACCTCCTGCGAACCGTGCTCGGTGAGGTAGCACTTCAGGATGTAGCAGGTGTCGAGGTAGATCATGGCCGGTCGCGGTCTTCTGAAACCGCCGACGTCGAACTTCCGTCGAGAGGTGGCCTCGGCCGGGATTGCCAGTGTCCCGGAGGAAGCGGGCGACCGGGAAAATCTCTCGCATCGAACCGCGAGATGACGGCCATGGGCCGGCCTTGGTCGGTCACAATGGCGGGTTCCTCGGCCACCGAGCGCACGATTTTTCCGGTTGCTTGGTGGAGTTCCCGGATCGAAACGACCTTCATAAGGAGATGTTACACGGCGTGACACACGATGCAAGCTGATTGCATCCGATGATTCACCGGCGGAGGGCGGACCGCGTTCAGCGGCCGCGGACGGTGCTGCGGTAGCGGAGGGGGGTGAGGCCGGTGGCCTGTTTGAAGAGGGTGGCGAGGTATTCGGCGGTGCCGAAGCCGCTGATGGCGGCGACTTCGGCGACGGGGAGGTCGCTTTGAGCGAGCAGTTCTCCGGCACGTTCGAGGCGCAGGCGCTGGATTTCGGCGCCGGGGGTACGCCCGAGGGTTTCGCGGAAGAGGCGCTCGAGCTGGCGGCGGGAGACGCCGACCTTTCCGGCGACGTCCTCGACGCGGATGGATTGGGCGGCATGGTTTCGGATGTATGCGACGGCCTCGACGAGGCGGGGGTTGTCCATGGCGAGGGTATCGGTTGAGCGCCGGGTGACGACGGCGACGGGCGCCACGAAGGCGGGCGATTCCGGCGGCCGGCCGCCGCGCATGAGGCGGTCGAGCAGGGTCGCGGCCTGATGGCCGATCTGTTCGGCGCCGACGGCGATCCCCGAGAGCGGGGGGCTGCAGATTTCGCACATCAGGCGGTCGTCGTCGCCGCTGAGGACGGCGACCTGCTCCGGCACGATGAGTCCGGCCCAGTGGCAGGCGTCCAGCACCGCGCGGCCTTGCGGGGTGGCCCATGTGAGGATGGCGGCGGGCTTCGGCAAGGCGCGGAGCCGTTCGACCAAGGCAAGTTGGCCATCGTGCCAGCCGCGGCCTGCCGTCGTGGTGGGGAAATCCGTACACGCGCATCCGAGAGCGGCCAACGCATCCCTGAATCCTCGGAAGTGGCGGCGGACGTAGCGCAGCCGCGGAGTCCCGGCGTAGCCGAAGTGGCGAAACCCACGGTTCCACAGATATTCGGCCGCGAGGCGCCCGGAGGCGTCCAGGTCGTTGGCAATGCGGGGGTAAGAGGCGGCCTTGAGATCGATGCTGGAGACGTTGACGGCGGCCGCGCCGGCGGCATCGAGCAACCGGATGTCGGCCTGGCGGGCCACCCGCGCGATGATCCCCTCGCCGGCCCAGTGCGGTGGCAGCCGCAGGGGCGCCTCGATGTCGCCCCCGGAGACCCAGAGGTGCCACGGACCGTGCTTGTTGGCATAGCTTGCAATGCCGCGGATGATCCGGCGGCCCCAGCCGGTCGAGGTGCCGACCAGAACGGCGACGCGGGGTGGTTCGGTGCGGATCATGAGGGATCTGGGTGGGCGGGCCGGGCGCTTGATCGTCAGGCGTCGCTACGCGACGCGGTGGTTCGGGGGCGAGGGTACCGTGGGCTGAAGCCCACGGCTAGCAATCAGTCGTCCCTACGGGACAGGCGGGCGCGTCGTGGTGGGACATGCGGCCCCGGCCCCGTCGGGGCCGGCGGCTCGTAGCCGTGGGCTTCAGCCCACGGGGGGCGCGGGTGCCCCGATCGCGTCGCGTCGCGACGCTTCACCTCCGGACTCATCATCGGGGCGGCTTCTCCGGCTCGTGGCCGATGGAGTCGACCCCCGGGAGGTCGTGGAATTTGCGCACGACGGGCGCGGCGCGGCCGGCGCCGCCGATGAAGAAGACGTAATTACGGCGGGCGGGGTAGTGGCTCCAGATGGTCGAGTAGACGATCATGGCGCGGCCGTTGCGGGGGATGGTGAAGCGGACCGGCAGGTCGTGGCCGCGCTGGCGCCATGGGCGGCGCGAGAGGTCGGCGGTTTGGCCGGGGTTGAGGGAGAAGCGCTCTTTGCCGAGGGTGCCGGCCACCGGGGTGTGGCTGACGTTGATGAGGCGGTAGTCGCCGGCGCGCAGGCGGTCGTCGGCCACCGGCCAGGCGCGGACTTGCGGTTTGTTGTCTTCGGTGCCGGCCGAGAA
>CAYPUM010000431.1:0-3687 GCA_964413545.1 uncultured Roseibacillus sp.
GGTCGAGCGAGGAACGAGCGACACCACCGGAACCAGCGCGGCAAGAAAATCGCACCCCGGAGGGGTGCCAGACGGGGGGCACCCAGAGCTTCCGCGGACCCCCTGTGCCCCCCCGGGGGTGTCGTCGCTACGCTCCTCACAACCCCCGGCTAATGGCTGCGATCCCTTCGGGATGCGCCTCACCCCACGCATTCCACCGCTCAGTAGCAATATCCCCGCCACGGGCGGCGATGCCGCCGAGGGTGATAGTAATGGCGATCGCGGGACTTCCCATCCGCCAGCGCGTAGCCCACCACGCCCGCCGCCACCGCCCCGAGGGCCGCCCCCTCGGGAGTCACTACCTGCCGGGGCCTGCCATGGGCGTCATACATCGTGGTGCAGGACGAACCCATGAGGGCCACCGCGATTCCCGCAACAAGCGTCAGAGACAATTTCCTCATGCCTCTTGGACGGGAGGAGGCGGAGGACTATTCGATCCTCACTTCCCCGCCCGGGGCGCGGTGGTCTTCTTCCGGGGGGGTCCGACCCCCTC
This sequence comes from uncultured Roseibacillus sp., assembly GCA_964413545.1. Taxonomy (GTDB): domain Bacteria; phylum Verrucomicrobiota; class Verrucomicrobiia; order Verrucomicrobiales; family Akkermansiaceae; genus Roseibacillus_B. Next base: position 533 of record CAYPUM010000431.1, read on the forward strand.
ACCCAAGGCGCCTCTCGATGAACCGGAACCGTTCATCGTAGCGCCCGCGGTTGAATCTACGGCAACAGGCGTAGCAGGCGGTGCGCCCCCGCATGCGCCGCACCCGCTCGACCGCCGTCCAGCAGCCGGGGCAGACGTAGCGCCATTTCGGCCGCATGGTGCGCGCCGGCAGGGGAAGCCGATGCCCGGCCCGCTCCCCCGCGATCCCCAGCTCCGCGCAGGCCCGCCGCCATTCCGGACCGTGCGGCCTGATCCGCCGCCGCCCGCTGCGCTCGTAGGCCACAAGGTGCGCCAGCTCGTGCAACAGGGTCCGCTCGACCTCGAGGGCCGAAATCTCCTCGAGGGCCGGGTTCAGCTCGATGGCCCCTTCCGGCCAGGTGGCCCGCCCGGCGGTCGAACGCATCCGCCCGTTCCAATAGACCCGCACCCGCCCCGACAACCCGGACAAACCAAGCTCCAGACAGTGCTCCGCGGCGCGGCGCGACAACTCCCGGTCCAGCCCCTTCCGCGCGGCCCTCCCCGCCGCCCGGCCGCCGGAGATGCGCTTCCTTCCGCCTCGAAAGAAGAACTGCAGTTGCACCGGCCCCCGCTCCACGAGGACAGTATCACCCGGCGCGGCGGGCGATTCAAGATTCAAGACTTCTGCTCGGGGGGATCGGGTGCCTTGGGCGGTTTCACCGAGATCGGGCCCCCGTGGCAGGTCGCCACCACCACTTGGCCGATCGTCTTGTGCTGCCGGACCTCCTCCTCCGGCAGGGGTTCCTCCCCGCGGGCGTTGGCAAGGGTGACCGGCTGGACGCGAAGCCATGCCCGGTTCTTCGCGAGAAACTCGCGCCATGTGAGGAGCCGCCCCTGACGCGGGCCGCCCACCCGCCCCCGGAAGTGCGCGGGAACGTGCAGGACGGCCTCCTTCGGAACGAACGTCCAGTAGCCCCGGAAGGAGAGAATCGTCGAACGCTTCAGGATGCTGTCGGTCTTGTCACTCCGGATCTTCTGCATCGGCTTCGGATCCTTCTCGAGCGCGATCTTCGGGTCGATGCGCCGCTCCGCCTGCCGTCGGGCCAGTTCGCCATGCGTCGGCAGCGGCCGCACCACCGGTCCGCCAGCCTGCCCCGCCGCCTGATACACCGCGCCCGCCAACAAGAGCGCAAGGATACGGTAACTCACTACTGTCTTCATCCCATCGTGAGAGTGTGCATTCCGGATTCGGAGGACTCCGGGGAGGGAGCCCGGCCGGGGCCCCCTCCCCGGCCGGCAGTCAACGGGACACGTTGAGGGAGCCCGTCATCTCGATGGTGCGGTCGACACGAATCGACGAACTGTAGAGAAGATCGGTCCCGAAAGGCGTCTCATGCAGGATCTCCAAGGTGTGAGGCCCCTCCTTCGTGAAATAGGAATCCACATCCTCGAGGTGAATCGACCGGTCCTGCGGAATCGAGTCGTTGATCACCACGTAGCTGGCGGGAATAATGGTCACCTCGCCCGGGTTGCTCTGAGACCCGCCGGGATACGTCCGCAGGTAGGTGGTGCTCGACGGATACAGGTCCGAAAGCGTCACCGTCAGCGGCGGAACGTCCTCGTAGTAGGCCGCCGGGTCAAAACCCGAAACGCTGCCCGTCGCCATCGGCCAGATCTGCACCCGCTTCGAGTCCAGCACCGTGGCCGACACCCCGAAGTCCTCCAGCGCCGACACCGTGAAGACCTCCTCGCCTTCCGCCGAGGTCAGATTCCCCGCCGGCAGGTTCGTCACGGTGTAGCTCAACACGGACTCCCCGTTGTCCTCGATGTAACCCTGCTGGATCAGAGTCCCGTCCGGGTCGCCCCCGCCCGGCGAATGCTGGCCCTCCGGATACAGGAAGACCTCGTGCGAAAGCGCCACCTGCGTCGCCGCCAGCGGAATGTCCGCCCCCGGCTCAAGCAGGCCGCTCACGTCAACCTGCACGCTGAACGGCTGATCAACCCGCGTCCGCGGCACCGGCACGTAGGGATCCCCCGTGGTGATCGCCATCACCGCATTCGGCGTGTAGGACGTCACGAACTGCTCGTCGAGAAGATACTCCGTGGCGAGGTTGGTATGGATCGACCAGAGCTGGAAGAACGACCCCTCGGTGCTGACCCCTTCCTGCGACAGCGACGCCCCGGCCGGGTCCACCGTCAGGTCCCACTCCACCCCGCTGTCCCGCTGGATCTGCCGGATGAAGTTGGCATACAGGTGCGATCCCCCGATGTCCCCCGGGTCCAGCGCGGGATCCTCGAACGTGATCACCGACACCAGGTCCTGCATGTCAAAGTAGTAGTCCCCCGGCGTGGTCGAATACAGCTCGAAGAGGTAGATCATGTCCCGCGGCCCGAGGATCACGTGAAGATCGTCCGAGATGAACTGCGTCAGAAAATCCTCGATCCGCCCCTGGTTGTAGGCCGGCGCGTAGTCCGGAACGAGATCGCCGTTCTTCAGCCCGATCACCTCCTCCATGTCGTAGACCGTCCAGCGCGTCGAATACCAGCTCCCCCCGGAACTCCGGCCCCGCCCCGCAAAGTCGATCCGCGTCCCCGCCGGAACCTCCCGCTCAAGAACAATCTCCGCCGGGTTCACGTGGTAGGACTTGCCGTAGAAAACGAGTTCCCAATTCGCCGAAGAACCCCCGATCCGCACCCAGTGGGCCACGTTCAGTTGCGTGTTCCCCGACTGAAAGGCCACCCCCGCCACCCGAACCTTCATCGTCAGATCCTTCTTGGCCGTGAGTTCGTCGTTGTCTCCGACGTCCACCAGGTCGTCGATGTCTTCGGGATACTCGATCCCCCACTCCATGTTCGGATGCACCCCGGGCTGAACCACCACGGGGGATACCGTCAGCGAGCCCACCGGCTCATACGGATCGCCATGTTCATCTTGGGCGAACACTCCACTCCCGGCCAGCAAAACCGGAAGGATCAGCTTCATGCGTGTTTGGTTGGACATTGGTTGTGCGCATTGGGTTGGTTGTCCTCGGAAAAGAACAATTAGGATTGTCTGAATATTTGGAAAGATTGCAAAGCAATTTTTAAAAAATATTGACTTGTCTTGACTTTTCCCCGCACAGCCCGCCGTCCCGAAAATTGTTTGGTTCCCCGAACTACAAAATAAAATTGATTATTTTGCGGAATTTGTTAAAAAC
>CAYPUM010000432.1:0-3674 GCA_964413545.1 uncultured Roseibacillus sp.
ACTGACCACCCGGGCCTGACCTGAACGAGGGGGATGCTTCGCTCCGCGGACACCCTCGGGGTGGCGGACGGCCCGTTCGGCATCGGCTCTGGCGGGGAAGCTGTTTTCGAGGGCGTCGTTTGATGGCGCGGGGAAGCGCCCCATCCACCGGGAGGGACCCCGGATGAAATGAAGGGCTGGTGGACGCGGCCGTCACAGGGGCGTTGTGATTGATGGTGCGGGGAGTCGTCCCATTTCGCTTGACGAGGCGGAGGGCCGACTATGCTTGTGAAAACTCTCACAAACGCCTTGTTCCAGAGCACCGGAGGTGCTACCGACCCCGCTTTCCCGAGCCGATGGCCAACTTTTTTCCCCGTTGGACGAACCTCTTGCCGGTAAAGATCGTGCTCTGTCTCGGGGTGCTCGGGGCCGGGATGGTGGTGGGATTCACCTATTATGCGACGCCGAAGGCGCTGCGGGTTGGCTATCAGCCATCGCAACCGATTCCGTACAGCCACGATCTGCACGTGAGGCAGCTCGGGATGGACTGCCGGTATTGTCACAGTTACGTCGAGTATTCGGCGCACGCGAACGTTCCGGCGGCGAGCGTTTGCTGGAAATGTCACAGCCAGGTGGCGAAGGGGTCTCCGGCGCTGGCGGGGCTTCGGGCGGCGATGGGGGTGGACGAAGACCATCAACCGCTGGAAGGTGAGGCCGCGAAGGGTCTGCCGATCGAATGGGTGCGGGTCCACAAGTCGCCGGACTACGTGTATTTCAACCACTCGGCACACTTGAACCGGGGCATTTCGTGTGTCTCGTGCCACGGGAGAGTCGACCAGATGGAGGTGGTCTACCAGGCGGAGAGCCACTCGATGGGATTCTGCCTCGACTGCCACCGCAACCCGGAGCGGCATCTTCGTCCGCTCGAGGAGGTCTACAACCTTGACTACGAGGCGGAGCGGTATTTGGCGGAGCACGAGGTGCACGATGCGGACGGAAACCGGATCACCAGCCAGAAAGAGTTCGGGAGATTCCTGAAGGAACATTGGAGCGTGCTCCCGAGGGAGAGCTGTGCCGCGTGCCACCGCTAATCAGCAGCAGACGATGAGCAAGCGCATTTGGAAACATACGGAGTTGCCCGCGGAAGACCCGGCCGCCGAGACGTGGCGCGGTCCCGCCGAGTTCGAGGGGCGCCCGGGGTTTCAGGCCGGATTGGAGCGCGAGTTTCCCCCCGGATCGGGGCGCCTTGATGAGTCGGGGCGGGAGCTGTCGCGGCGGAACTTCCTGAAGTTGATGGGGGCCTCGTCGGCACTGGGCGGGCTGACGCTGTCTTCCTGCCGTCGGCCGCAGAAGTATATCGTTCCCTACAAGGAGGCCCCGGAATGGGTGGTTCCCGGGAAGCCGGCATATTTTGCGAGCACGATGCCGCGGGCCGCGGGGGCGGTTCCGCTGGTGGTGACCAATTTCGAGGGTCGCCCGACGAAGCTCGAGCCGAACCGGGATCATCCGGACGGGGGCGGGACGGATGCCCTGACGCAGGCCTCGATTCTCGATCTTTACAGTCCGGAGCGTTCGCGGGAGTTCCTGCATCGGGGGGCGCCGTCGACGCGGGAGGCGTTTTCGGAGGTTCTTGCGGGGATTGCCAAGTCGCCGGGGAAGATCGGGTTGGTCTTTGGCGAGGACGACGGTCCGACGCGGGACCGCCTTCTGGGAGAGATTCGCGGGAAGTATCCGGAGGTGCAGGCGTACCGCTACGAAGCGCTGCACGGGGCCGGCCGGGATGCCGCATGGGCGGCCGCCTTTGGCGAGGGTGTCAAGGCGGTGGTGGATTTCGGCGCCGCCGACTGCATCCTGTCGCTCGATTGCGACTTCCTCGGCCTTGACCCGCAAGGCAATCCGCTGGACTTCGCGCGCCGCCGCCAGGGAGCGGCGGAAGACTACCGGCACGAGATCGCGCCGGTTCGCATGAACCGCCTTTACAGCGTGGAGACCTTGCTGAGTCTCACGGGAGCGATGGCGGACCACCGGTTGAGGGCGGCGCCGAGCCGGGTCTTTCAGGTGGGGGTGGCGATCGCGCGCGAGTTGCAGCGCCTGACGAAAGACGAAACCCTCGGGCAATTTCTTTCCGATGAAGTTCCGGGGCTGAGCGCCGCCGAAGGAGCGGCGCTTTTTGACGGCGACGGGGAGGCGTTTCAGGCGTGGGTGACGGGTTGTGCGAAGGATCTCGCGGAGCGCAGGCAGCGGGCGCTGGTGCTGGCGGGCAGCCGGCAATCGGAAGGGTTGCATCGCCTCGTCATCGCGATGAACCACGCCCTCGGCGCGCTCGGCGCGAAGCGCCCCATGCAACCGGTGCGGACCGGGCGGGAGAACCTGCAATCGCTCGAATCGCTCGCGAAGGATCTCGATGAGGGCGCCCTTGAGGCGCTGTTCCTGCTGGGTCCCTCGAACCCGGTGTACGACACGCCGGCGGACATCCCGTTTGCGGAGTTGCTCGGGAAGGCGCCGGTCAGCATTCATCTCGGGGTGCGGGCCGACGCCACGGCCCGGGCCTGCACGTGGCACATCCCGGCGGCGCACTACCTTGAAAGCTGGAGCGACGCCCGGAGCGCCACGGGAGTCCTGTCATTGGCGCAGCCGATGATTCTGCCGCTCCATGACGGAGTGTCGGAACTCGAACTGCTGGCGCAACTGGTCTCGTGGCGGGAGCTGGACTGGAAGGCGATCGACAACGGCGAGGCGCCGGCCCCGGTCCTGAGGAGCGGCGAGCGGGAAGAGGCGACGGAGACCGGGATCGAGGTTCGCCCGTCCCCGGCCTACGAGGAAGTCCGTACCACGTTCGCGGGGATCGCGGAGGAAGGTGAGGGGCCATGGATCGCGGCGCTGCGCAACGGATACCTCGAAGGAAGCGGATACGAGCCCGCGGATGCCGGGGAGGGGCCGGCATTCGACGTCGAGGAGACCGCGCGGATGCTTGCCGCGGCGCACGTCGCGACCGTGCCGGACGGGCGCCACCTCGAAGTTTCCTTCGTGCCGGACGCCTCGGTGTGGGACGGCCGCCACATTGACAACGCCTGGCTGCAGGAGGCGCCCGACCCGGTGTCGAAGCTTGCGTGGGACAACGCGGCATACGTTTCGCCGAAGACCGCGAAGGACCTCGGGGTCTATTCGACGGCGCCCGGGATCGGGAGCTGGCGGGCGGCGCAGCCGGTCATTGACGAGGGCCTGAAGGCGGAGGCGCCGATGGCACGGATCACGGCCGGGGGGCGGGTTCTCGAAGTCCCGGTGCTGGTGGCGTTCGGGCATGCCGACCATTGCCTCACGATTCCGCTTGGATACGGGCAGGGGGCGGACGACGGACGCCAGGCGGCGGAGAAGCTCGATCCGGAACGGCCGGTGGTGGGCATGGTGGGCCGGAACACCGGATTCGACGCGAACCGGATCCGGACCGTGGCGCATCCCTTCATGGGACCGTTGGAGTCGGTCCGGCGGCTCGACGGGCGGACTTATCCGGTGGCCCTCGTCCAGGAGCACCATGCGATGCAGGGGCGCGCCCTTGCGCGCGAGATCTCCACCAACAAGGTCGGGACCATGACCTTCGAGGAACAACTCGAAGGCGTCGAAGCGCAAGGCATGGACTCCCACATCCCGCCGAACTACTCGCTCTACAAGCGGAAGGCCTCGAAGATCTGCGCGAT
>CAYPUM010000433.1:0-3673 GCA_964413545.1 uncultured Roseibacillus sp.
CTGGATCTCCTCCGGCGACGAGGCCATTCACGCCATCAACTCCCGCCCCCGCGGCGCCATCCTGACCTTCACCTTCTTCGGCCACTCCAACCGCCACTGCTTCATGCTCGACTATGGCAATGAGATCATGGCCGTCTGCAAGGCGTGGATTCATGAGAACGACCTCGGGCGCCTGCGCCGCGGCGTCTTTCACCGCCATGCCTACTGCCATTCATACGGCTGCCACACCGGCGAAAGCATGAGCCGCATCTGGTTCCGCAACCTCGGCATCAAACTCGTCGGCGCCCACGGCAAGACCGACTACGTCGTCGTCGGCCAGGGATACTTGCCGACGGTCTCCGGCCGATGGGTGCGCTGATCCCCGCCTCACCATGCGCTACGAAGAACTCCAGCAACTGTTCCGTCTCCCGTTGTTCTCCCTCCTGCAACGTGCCCGCACCGTCCATGAAGAACACTGGCCGGAACGCAGCGTTCAACTCTGCACCCTCCTCTCCATCAAGACCGGGGGATGCTCCGAGGATTGTTCCTACTGTTCCCAGTCCTCCCGCTACGAGACCGGCGTGAAATCCGAAAAGCTCATGGAACGCGACGAAATCATGGCGCGCGCCACCGCCGCCCGCGCCAACGGCTCGACCCGCTTCTGCATGGGCGCCGCCTGGCGGGGGGTCCGGGCCGGAACGCGCCGCTTCCAAACCGTCCTCGACATCGTGCGCGAGGTCGCCGATCTCGGCATGGAGGTCTGCGTCACCCTCGGCGAACTCGGCGCCGAGGAGGCCCGCGCCCTTCGCGAAGCCGGGGTCACCGCCTACAACCACAACGTCGACACCTCCCCGGATCACTACCCCAATATCGTCTCGACGCACTCGTTTGAAGACCGCCTCCGCACCATTCGCCATGCCCAGAACGCCGGAATGTCGATCTGCTGCGGCGGCATCCTCGGCCTCGGCGAAACGGCCAGCGACCGCCTCCGCATGCTCGAAGTCATTTCCGGCTTCAACCCGCCTCCCGAGAGCATCCCCGTCAACACCCTCATGCCCATGCCGGGCACGCCCCTCGAAGACAGCCCCCGCGTCGAGGTCTTCGACCTCGTCCGCATCATCGCCCTGACCCGCCTCGCGGTGCCAGGCGCGAGGGTCCGCCTCTCGGCCGGCAGGTCCGAGCTGTCCGAGGAAGCTCAAGCCCTCTGCTTCTTCGCCGGCGCCAACTCGATCTTCTACGGGGAACGCCTCCTCACCGCCCCCAACACGGAGGAAAACCGCGACCTCGACCTCCTGCGAAAACTCGACCTCGAACCCAAGGCCCCGGAACCCGAAGGCGCCCCGCCCGCCGTCGAGTCAGGCAGGCCCCTCTCCCCGTCGCCCTGATGCCGATGACCCGCGAGCCGCACATCCACGTCTCGCTCGCATCCCAGTCCCTCGAATTGCACGACGGGAACGCCCTCCTTCGCCGCTACCCCGTCTCGACCTCCCGCTTCGGCCCGGGCTTCCAAGAGGGAAGCTACCGCACTCCGCTCGGCGCCTTCCGCATCTGCGAGCGCTTCGGCGATGGCGCGCCCCTCGGCACCATCTTCCGGGCCCGGCAACCCGTCGGCCTCTGGGAACCCGGCCAACCCGGCGACCACGATCTCGTCCTCACCCGCATCCTTCGTCTCGAAGGCCTCGAGAAAACCAACGCCAACACATACCGCCGCTATATCTACATCCACGGCACCAACCATGAGGATCTCCTCGGATCCCCCGCCTCCATGGGCTGCGTCCGCATGGCCAACCGCGATATCCTCGAACTCTTCGACTTCGCCCCTCTCCTCACCCCGGTCACAATACGCCCCGAGTGAGGGACTTCACATGCATTTCCTGATTGCCCGCGGGCCCTGATTGTCCGGCGATTCGCACCAACTTCGATATCCATGATCGATCGCGCCACAATTACGTTCTTGTCATGAAAAAATTATGGAGGATGTTAAGCCAACCGATTCCCCTAATGACAGACAAAACTAACAAATCAAAGGGTCGCCGATACACCGACAAGGAAAAGGCTCAAGTTCTCGCCTTCGTCCAGAAGGTGAACTCCGAGAAGGGCCGCGGCGGCATCACCGCCGCCGCCGGGAAGTTCGAGATCACTCCGCTCACCATCAGTAACTGGCTGCGCAAGGCCGAAACCCCGCCCGCCCGCAGCGCCACCCCGGCCAAGGCCGATTTCGCGGACAACCTGCGCCGCCTGGCCGACCTTCACGAGGCCATCTCACAAAAGGAAGCCGAACTCGCCTCCCTGCACCGCGAATACTCGATCCTCAAGAAGAAGCTCTGAGGCCTCTTTATTCCTCGCTCGCTTCCTCCTCGTCCGGACCGGCCGCCACCGCCAGATCGACCCACTCGATGTACGCCATCGGCGCCGCATCGGATTGCCTCGGTCCCAACTTGATGATCCGGCAGTATCCGCCCGCCCGGTCCGCCGCGGCTTCCGCCACCTCCTCGAAAAGGGTCCGCACCGCCTCCTTCCGGCGAAGGAACGCCGCGGCCTGACGCCGCGCATGCAGGTCCCCCCGTTTGGCCAGCGTCACGAGCCGCTCCGCCACCGGGCGCAGCGCCTTGGCCTTTGCCAACGTGGTCCGAACCCGCCGCTCCCGAATGAGCGAACAGGCAAGGTTTGCCATCATCGACCGCCGGTGGGCGGCATTGCGCTGGAGCTTCGCGGTCTTGCTGCGGTGCCTCATGCCTGATCCGGGTTTGGTTCGGGTTACTCTTCGATATTCTGCGCGATCAGGTCCGCCAACCCGACCGGAGCTTCTTCCTCCCCGCCCAGACGCGGCGCCTGAACCGTCGCCACCGGCCCGCTCAGCAGCGAGGGATCGAAGGTCATGCCGAGACTCAGGCCCAACTCGGCCAGCTTGTCCTTGATCTCGTTGAGGGACTTCTTGCCGAAGTTGCGGTATTTCAGCATCTCGGCCTCCGTCTTCATGGCCAGTTGTCCGACGCTCGTGATGTTGGCGTTGTTGAGGCAGTTCGCGGCCCGGACCGAAAGCTCGATCTCGTTGACGCTCATGTTCAGAAGCTTCTTCAATGCGGCGTTCTCCTCGCTCTGCTCCGCCGGCGCCTCCTCGAATTCCACCGCCTCGTCGTCATAGTTCACAAACACGTCAAGATGGTGACGCAATATCGCCGAGGCCTGCAAAAGCGCATCGTGCGGCGCAATCCGGCCGTCGGTCCATATGTCCAAAATCAACTTGTCGTAGTCCGTCATCTGCCCCACCCGCGTGTGATCCACTTCATACTTCACCCGCGTCACCGGCGAGAAAATCGAGTCCACCGCGATCACGCCAATCGGCATCTCGGCGCGCTTGTTCTCCTCCCCGGTCCGAAATCCCCGCCCCACCTGCACCTCGAACTCGCATTCGAACTTCACCTTCCGGTCAAGCGTGCAGATCAACTGGTCCTTGTTGACCACCTCATACATGGTGTCGTCCTTGATGTCCGCCGCCGTGACTTCGCCGACCTTCTCGACGTTGATCGAGAGAACGCGGGGTTCCTTGCCGTTGTGGCGGAACTTGACCTTCTTCAGGTTCAATATGATGTCGGTCACGTCCTCCACCACCCCCGGGAGAGTCGAAAACTCGTGCTGCACGCCCACGATCCGCACCGACGTGATGGCCGCGCCCTCCTGCGACGACAACAAA
>CAYPUM010000434.1:0-3668 GCA_964413545.1 uncultured Roseibacillus sp.
GGATCTTGCGGATCGGCCAAGGGACCAAACCGGCAAGCGGACCAACGGGCGATGTGCAATCCTCCTGGCGGACCCCTTTTCGTCCCCGCCGATGACAGCGCCGACAGACGCCGGACTGCACAGGACGGATCACCCGAGATTGCAGGATTTATCACCCGACCCCTTTTCCAGGTCCAATCAGAGATCAGGTTGGCACGCTGGGGCTGGATCAGGACGGGGCCCGAGGGGGCGGAACGCTGAGGCGGAAGAGGGAATGACGATCAGGGGAGGAGTTTCAGGGGGAACGGGGCGATGCGGGCGATGGCCGCGTAGTCGGCGTCGCCGGTGACGAGTTCGGCTTCGTGGTGAAGGGCAATGGTGGTAATGATGAGGTCGAGCGAGCCGGCGTTGAGCCCCTGGTCCCGGCAGCGCTGCCCGAGCCGGGTGGCGTCGCGCCAGAGCTGTGGGGGGGTGGCCAGCAGCGGCAGGGTGGCGAAGTGTGCTTCGATCCGCTGGCGCTCCTTCGGGGTGGCGTGACGCAGGACCTCGAAGGCCACCGGTTCGCAAAGGCAGGCTTCGGCATCAAGGATCCACGGCTGGATGGCGAGCTTGCGGGCCGAGGGGGTCCCGGCGCGGGTGAAGTCGATCCACAGCGAGGTCTCGATCAGTCGCGCCATTGTTCGGCGAGGGTTCTGGCTTCGGCGCGCTCCGCCTTCTTCGTGGCCTCGTAGTCGTCGAGTTCCGCGGACCATTCCCCGCTCAGGAATCTTTGCGCGATGCGGGCGCGGCGTTGGAGCATGAGGGAATCGGACAGCAGCTTGCGGATGGCGGGGCCCTTCTTGTGGATACCCGTGATCTCGCAAATCTCGCGTAGTTCGGATTCAGGTAGCTCAACCGTGATTTTCATGGGCGCAAAGTAGAGCGGATCTGACTTTTTGTAAAGAAAAGTCAGACTTTTCCAGCATGGATATCCTATTTTGCGCCCGCCCGAAATGGGGTCCGAAAAGATGACATGGGGTCAGTCAGGGTTTGCGATTTTTCTGTCCTTGTTGGGGTGCCGGAAGAAGTCTGGCTGCTGGAGCAGTGGTCCCCAGTATCTCGGTGCCACGGACCGCCCGAACTTCGGGATCGTCCTGGATTCGTCGCCCGACCGCCGCGGACGCCTGCTGATGCAGCGCCGGGAAGCGGCGCAGGGGCGCGAGGAAGGTCGCGTTGCAGTCTGATGCCGCAGTTTGCAGATTTGATCTCTTGCAAATACGGAGGATTTCCGTATCGTGAATCCATGAAATCGACCGAGTTGGAGCGATTTGACGGGAAGATTCCGCGTCATCAGAAAGAGACGATTCGGGAGGCATCGGCTTTGATGGGGGAGTCGATGGCAGGGTTTGTTTTTTCCGCGGCCTACGAGCGGGCGCAGGAAATCCTGGAGCGTGAGAAGGTCTGGAAGCTGAGTGCCAGCCAGAGCCGGGCCTTCGTGGAAGCGTGTTTGAAAGCCGCCAAGCCAAATGCGGCCTTGAAAAAGGCGAAGGAGGCCCATCGCAAACTGATCCAGAGTGACGCATGATTGTGCGTCTGCTCGACCGTTCGATGGATCGAGCGGGGTTCTCCTGCGGGGTGGAGGCGCTGGATCGATACCTGCAACGGCAGGCGTCACAGGATGTGAAGAACAAGGTCTGCGCCTGCTATGTTCTCCTGGGGGGCGACGGGGAGGCCGAGATTCTCGGCTACTACACCTTCTCGGCGACGTCTGTGGAGTTGAGGTCGATTCCGCAGGTGATGAAGAAGAAACTCCCCCATTATCCGCGCATTCCGGCGGTGCTGTTGGGGCGGTTGGCGATCTCGGAGACGCGCAAGGGGGCCGGGCTGGGCAGAGCATTGCTTTTCGATGCCCTGAAACGGGCCTTCAAAATGAGTGGCGAGATCGGGGCGTGGTCGGTCGTGGTCGACGCCAAGGATGAACAGGCGGCGGCATTTTACGAGAAGCATGGTTTTCAGACTGTTGAGGGAGAGCCCCTCAAGCTCTTTCTTCCAATCAAGACCATCACAGCACTTCTCTAACCGGAATACGACGACCTTGCCGTTCCCGGTTGGTTTGAATGCAGGCTGCCGGGGCAGAGGGCATGGCAGGGGCCGAGAGGAGTATCGCGTTGGGGGTCAGTCAACGCTTCTCGTGGCGCATGTTGCCGATCCTGTCTCATTCGGGGCATGGCGGGACAGGTGCGAAAAGTCGAGGAAAAGGGCGTCTTCTCCGCCGAACAGGTCGCCTCGCTGGTCCGGGTGGCGAAGGGGGAGTGGAAGGGCCTCATCATCGGCCGATACTACACCGGCGCCCGCATCGGCGATCTCTCGAACCTCAAGTGGGACGCCGTCGATCTCGAGCGGAAAGCGATCTTACTCGTCCAGGGCAAGACGAAACGCCCCCTTGAGGTCCCCATTCACCCCGAGTTCGAGCGGTGGCTGAACCAGACCCCCACCGTGATGGACCTCCGGGAGAAGCTCCGCGGCGGGATGGCCCGGGTTCTCCTCCCACTGTGTTCGGCCCCCGACTGAACGCGGGAACCTACATCACCAAGGGATTGACCGATTCCCATAGCTCGCTCGCGCGCGGCTTCCACGAGTCGGGCAAGCTCAACTGGTCGGACTGCCAGCTCACGATCGCCAACTCGGTCCCGCCTTCGCCACCGCTACGGCGTGGCACGCCTGCGCGCCGTCAAGCGCCGGATCGAGGACCCTCGCACCAGGCGACAGGGCGCGTTCAGCAAGGGCGGACGTCCACACGTCGCACTTGAAACAACGGTTCCTTCCAAGGGGCCTCGATGCGCAGGCGCGCGGTAGCGCGCCGCGCCCGAGGCTCCGGGAAGGTCGCTTGAAGGGGGAGCTGTGTATCATTCCTGCCACCACCCCAAATCCTGCACCCCGCCACGATCTGTTAGAGAGGCGATGTCAAAACGATTTGCATGACCCCTATTCCGCCGCAATCCCTTCTGCAGTTGCATATTGTGGAGGTCAAAACTCAACCGGACGCTCCCCTCTACTCGTGAGGAACTCATTTATATACTCGATAGCTTCGTAGTGCCGAGGCTTCATGTGACTATCCGCTGCAGCCCCGTATGCCTTAACCTCAAGCATAGTAGATTGCGCAAGAGCATACATAGCCGCACTGTTCCAATCGTAATCAGAACTCTCCTTAAGAACCGCAGCGACGAGCAATACATCCATCAAATTGGAGCGAAGCTTCTCCTGCTCGAATCGCCGATCAGCTGCGAACCAAGTTCCCAACCCTGTCGCTAAGATGCACGCAATAAAAAAAGCAACCCAGACTAATCTAGCTTTTTGCACGGATCGCCTCCTCTCCACCTAGCTCCTGTGTCTCTGAAAAACTCAGTGAAAGCAGTCTCTTCCGGCTCAGACTCCTCAGCCATTCGCTCTACTGTTCTAAAGCTCTCCTCCGGACCATACACTCCCTCACCAAGGAGATGTCTTAACACGCTACCAAGCAGGTGACCTACAAGCTCATACAAATCAACCGGGGGCTTTCCTGCTGGAGTGAAATGCGTGACGAAGAACAGTCCTCGTTGACCATCGGCTAAGGTATCGAACTCGTCCCAGATCGTTCTCGTTCCCTCAGTCCACCTGAATCCACTAGGGCAATTGCAGCAGACCTCAACGCGTGCGTCCCAGCGAAATCT
>CAYPUM010000435.1:0-3660 GCA_964413545.1 uncultured Roseibacillus sp.
TCGCAACCGCACCGAGCGACGCTGGTAGCGACCGTCACCGAGCACTTGAACCAAGATTCGCACCCTGAAAATGGAACCTTCTGAAGCCACACTCGGATCGCCCGTGAGCACGGACGTGTCGCAGCCGGCGATGGGGCGGACCAAGATCTCGATCCGGGACGCCGATTTTTATTACGGCGACTTCAAGGCGCTGCACGATGTGTCGCTGGAAATCCCGGAGAAGCAGGTGACCGCCTTCATCGGTCCCTCGGGTTGCGGAAAGTCGACCCTGTTGCGGTGCATCAACCGGATGAACGACCTGGTGCCGGATTCCCGGCTCGACGGCAAGATCATGCTCGATGGCGACGATCTCTACGATTCGTCGATCGACGTGGTCGAGGTGCGGCAGCGGGTCGGAATGGTATTCCAGAAGCCCAACCCGTTTCCCAAGAGCATCTACGAGAACATCATCTACGCCCCACGGATCCACGGCGACGTCAGTTCGCGATCGGAGTGCGACGACCTGGTCGAGGCAAGCCTCAAGCGCGCGGGTCTCTGGAACGAAGTCAGCGACCGGTTGGAGCTCCCCGGCACGGCCTTGTCCGGCGGCCAGCAGCAGCGGCTTTGTATTGCCCGGACGATCGCGGTGCAGCCCGATGTCGTGCTGATGGACGAGCCCTGCTCGGCGCTTGACCCGATCGCCACGGCCACCATCGAGCAACTGATCACGGAATTGAAGGAGACCTACACGGTGGTGATCGTGACTCACAACATGCAGCAGGCGACGCGGGTTTCCGATCGCACCGCGTTCTTCTACCTCGGCAAGCTGATCGAGTACGGCGACACCACGCAGATGTTCACCAATCCCGCGAAGGAGGAGACCGAGGATTACATCTCAGGTCGATTCGGTTAATGATCGGTGCGGATGAAGGGATCAATCCGCGAAATGCGAAGCACCATGAAGAAACACACATTCGGCAAATTCGACGAGGTCCTGGAAACTCTGAAGCAGGAGTTGCTAGAAATGGCTGGCAAGACCCTGTGGAGTCTGGAGCGGGGAATGCGCGGCCTGATGGAGAGGGATATCGATCTGTGTTGCGCCGTAGTCGCGGACGACCACGAAGTCGATGCCGCCGAGAAAAGGATCGACCAGATGGGATTGGAAGCTCTGACGCGGTTCCGGCCGGTCGCCACCGACCTGAGGCTGGTGGTCGTCTCGATCAAGGTGGCGATCAGCCTCGAGCGGATCGCGGACCACGCCGTGAACATCGCCAAGCGGGCCCGCAAGATGTCCAAGCACGCCGAGTGTCATGAGGTCCGGATGGTGTATCCGCTATACGAGATGGCCGACAAGATCCTTCGCGACGCATTGTCATCCTTTGTGGACGGCAACGAACAGCTCGCACTGTCGCTTGCCAAGCGGGACAAGAAACTCGACCGGCTGTACAAGAAGGTGATTGCGAATTTCGGAGCCCGCCTCGAGGAGGCCAGCGGACAAAGCGAGGACTACGTCCACCTGATCATGATTGCGCGCTCGCTGGAGCGGGTGGGCGACCTCGCGGTCAACATCGGCGAAGACGCGGTGTTCCTCGAGTCGGCGGAGGATGTCCGTTACCAGGGGCGCAGGAAGGAAGGCGGGCCTGACTCCGCCGAGGTCACACCGGATGGATCGCCGCATGAAGCCGGTGGTGAAGAGGCGCCCGGGGCGGGCGAGCCGACTGCCTAGTGTTGCCCCGGCCAGCAGCTCACGAGTCCGTCCGCCCCAATCGTTTTGGGTTGGCGCATTTTCTCTGATTCCCGGGAGATATTCTCGCCCTCGACCGCAGGCAGGAATGGTATCTCCACTCCCTCTACGGCGGGTTGTTTCTCGATCGGCACGCCAATTCCAAGCGTAGGGGTTCGGCAAGCTGTCAGACCCAGCAATGCCAATGCGCCGATGGCGGCGAACAAGAGAGCGGACGATGGTGATGATTGGAGGGGAGGATAGAGGGACAGGTCAGGAGAGGCCCGCCGGGAGGAAATGCCGGCGGTTCTTTTTTGGGAGGGGGCGGGAGGGATGGGGCGACGCGGCCGGGGGATGGCAGGCGGGTCTGGATTTCTGCGCGGGGTGGGCTAAGAACGGGGGCGGGGGAGTATTTGCAATAATTGTGCGAATTTGCTACATTCAGGGCGTCAGGAGGCAAACGTGAGCAAGACCACCACCATCAGCGTCCGGGTTCCGCAGGATACCCGCGACTGGCTCGAGCGGCGCACCCACAAGATGGGGACCGCCGGTTCCGCCGCGGCGCGGATCATCGAGGAGTCCCGGCGCAAGGAAACCTACCGGGGCGTCGAATTCCGCGATACGCCGGACGGCAGAATTGCCTTTGTCTCCGAAACGCGTGTCCCTGTCCATCTCTTTGTGGCTACGCTTCGCGACTACGACGGAGATTCACCAGAGGTCGCGGCGCACTACCGCTGGCCGCTCTGGAAGGTGGAATCGGCCGCGGCCTATGCCGAGGCCTTCCGCGGCGAGATTGCCGAAGACGGGCGCACTTTTGATGCCCGGGATGATTTCGCCGCGTTGCGGGCGGTTCTTCCCGGGCTCGAATTGACATCGGCCGATGGGCAATGAAGCTCCTCCTCGACGAAAATCTCTCTCCGAAGCTGGTCGAAATCGTTCGCTCTCTTGCTCCCAAGCTCGACATCGAGAGCATCTTCGACTGGAAAGGCGGCCAGTTCCCAAACAGCCCTGACGAAGAGATTCTTCGAGCCGCAGCAGGGGAGGGGAGGACGCTCGTCACCTTCGACCTCCGAACCATCCCCGCGATCTTGAGCGAATTCGCCGTCTCCGGCGAGCAGCACGGCGGGGTCATTTTCATTTCGGCGAAATCGTTCGCCTCCAACGATTTCAAAGGTCTTGCCCGTGCGTTGGCTTCCATCGCGGACACGCACGGAGAGGAGGACTGGCGGAACCTTACCCGCTTCCTCACGCGAATCTGACTCCGTCCAGCTTGCGCTCCTGCTCTCGCCGCGCATTCGCATGTTGTAGAGCTGGCGCTTGCAGATCTTGAGGTGCCGGGAAAGCTGCTCCTCGGTGACCAGTTCCAGTTCGCTGCGCAGCGAGGGTGGGGTGGTGTCATGGTTCTCGTCCATGCCGCTGGGTGCGGCGTCAACCTGGCGGTTCGGGTGCTTCCCCTGTTTGTCCGCGAGCACGTTCACCACATTCAACTCGGGCATGCTCGCAAGCTGGTCCGCAGAGCGGCGGATGATCTCCAGCCGGCGATGCTTGGCGATGCGATTGAGGCCACCGGGCCGCGTGAGCATCGCTCCGGCGTGGATCTCCTCACGGAGCTTCAGACCGAAACGCTGCTTTAAGTCGCGGCGGAAAGTGACGAGTTCATCGAGGTACGACTTCCAGCGAAGTTCATGGATCACCAACCCGGAAAGGGCAAAGTAGCGGGTCGGGGAATTCACCATCCCCGGGTCGCCACTCTCGTCCAAGTACATCAAGAACATCTCAGCTGGCAGCGTTGACGTCGATCTTCCCCGTCACCGCCTCGGCGATGAGGGCGGAGCGGTATTCCTGCATCCGCTCGATCTGGCGGCGGGCTCGGGCGATGGTGGTGTCGATTTCCTGGACGCAGAAGTTGAGAAAATCGACAATTTCTCGCTGTTCGGACTCGGGAGGAAACGGGAAAC
>CAYPUM010000436.1:0-3658 GCA_964413545.1 uncultured Roseibacillus sp.
GGTCAGGACCGCCACGAGGTTGTCGTAGCGCCCGCCCCCGGCCACCGAGCGCAACGCCCGGCCGGCGTCGAACACCTCGAAGACGAGGCCGGAGTAATATGCCAGGCCGCGGACCACCGAAAGGTCGATTTCCACGAAGTCCCCCAAGCCGCGGGCCTCGAGGTCGCTTCGCACCGCCGCGAGGCCGCCGGTGTGGTGGCCCGGATCGGAAATGAACCCCTGCACCGCCTCCGTGGTGGTCCCCGTCGCGCGGAGGCGCGCCTCGGTTTTTTCCGCCGGCTCGCGATCGAGCTTGTCCACCGCCTGGAGGAACCCGTCGACGTCCGTGACGCCCTGCGCGTCGCAGAATCCCTGCCATGCCCGCCGGTCCGAGAGGCGCACCACGAAATCACCCGCCACGAACCCCAGTTCGCGCATGATGTCGATGGCGAGGGCGATCAGTTCCGCGTCGGCGGCGGGCGACGGTTCGCCAAGAACGTCGGCATTGAACTGGTAAAACTCGCGCAGGCGCCCTCGCTGCGGTTTCTCGTACCGAAAACAGCGGCCGATCTCGAACCATTTGAGAGGCTTCGGGAAGTCGCGCTGGCGCCCCGCCACGATCCGGGCAAGGGAGGCGGTCAACTCCGGACGCAGCACACAATCCCGTCCGCCCTGGTCCGCAAACCGGAAAAGCTGCGAACTCAGCTCCCCCCCCGACTTCTTGAGATACAGGGCCGCCCCCTCCACGATCGGAGCCTCAAACTCCGAAAATCCGTAGCGCGATGCCACGCGCGACCACGCCTCGAAAAAATACCGCGCCACAAGGCGCTCAGGCGGCGCAAAATCCCGAAAACCGGGCAGAGGTTGAAGCGCGTTGGCCATCGTCGAAAGGCCCGGGAGAATAGGCGCCCTTGCGCGCTTGTCGAGGGAGATGCGAGACCCACCAGCCATCATTGATCCCCATGACACAAAAAATC
The DNA here is from genome assembly GCA_964413545.1 of uncultured Roseibacillus sp. Taxonomy (GTDB): domain Bacteria; phylum Verrucomicrobiota; class Verrucomicrobiia; order Verrucomicrobiales; family Akkermansiaceae; genus Roseibacillus_B. The sequence goes on from CAYPUM010000436.1 coordinate 957, forward strand.
TCTCCTCGTAAATCGTTCAAGATCAGGGAGAATGCAATAATATTAAGTTTTCTTAATCATTAACCCCTCGACAATTTTGGATAAACTGATATTCCATTGTCCGAAATGGGCGTTATCATCAAAAGATTCATTTCCGGGATGGGCTGGCAGGGATGGGTTCTGGTGCTGGCATTCGGGTTGGGGTCGTGTTCGGGGCCGTCCCCGGCGGTGATGATGGAGTCGGCGATGGTGGTGATGGAGGGCGGGGGAGGGGAACCGGCGGATGCGGCAGGAGTGGAGGACGAGATCGTGGCGCGGATCAATGCCTTTCGTCATTCTCGTGGCAAGGATTCGCTGAGGAGGCACGGGGGATTGGACCGGTTGGCGGCGATTCACAGCGGGGACATGATGCGCAGGGGCAAGATGTCGCACCGCCAGTATCATTACCGGCAGTTTGTGGCGGAGGAGGGTTACGAGCTGGAAAATCTGATCGAGAACGTGATGCGGGGCCGGGGGATTCCGGATTCGGAGCTGGGCCGGCGGATTGTGGGAAGCTGGATCGAGTCGGGGGCGCACCGCGGCAATTTGTTGGCGCCGAATGAGAGCATCGGGGTGGCGGTGGTGCGGGGCGCGGATGGATCGGTGTACGCCACGCAGCTTTCGGCGCGTCCGCGGAACGAGTATGTGCCGCAGCCGGGGGGGCCGATGATCCTCTATTAGCGGCGGGGACGGGAGTCCGGCGGCGGATTGCCCGGCCGGAGCGGCGGTTTGGCTTGCGGCAGGGCGGTGCGGTATCGTCTCATGGAGCCGCGCCGATGATGGAACCCGCTCCCCCGGAGGGTCAGCTCAAGCTGGAGTTTGAGACGCCGCAGTTTCTGCACTCGCTGTTTGGTGACGACCCGCGGGAGTTGCACTTCCTCGAGGAGCGGGTCGGGTTGCGGGCGGTGACGCGGGAAGGCTGGATCCTGCTGACCGGCCCGCCGGGGGCGTTGGAGCGGGGGCGCCGGTTGTTCGCGGACCTCGAGGAAGCCCGGCGCGGCGGGGCCAGCATCGGCAAGCGGGAGTTCCGCATGGCGGTCGACCTGGTGGTGGCAGGGGCCGAGACCGGGGTGTCGGAGCTGGCGGGGACGCGCCTGCTCGGTTCCCGGACGCGCCGGCCGGTGGCGCCCCGCAGCCCGCACCAACTCGACTATCTGCAAGCCATGCGCTCGCATGCGGTGGTCTTCGGTTTGGGACCGGCCGGAACCGGCAAGACCTACCTTGCCATGGCGATGGCCCTCTCGCTCCTGAAGGAAGGGGAAGTGACCCGGGTGATGCTGACGCGGCCCGCGGTGGAGGCCGGCGAGGCGCTCGGCTTCCTCCCGGGTGACCTGCAGGAAAAGGTGGCGCCCTACCTCCGCCCGCTCTACGACGCCCTCCACGACATCCTCGAACCCGGCGAAGGACATCGCTATCTCGAAGACGGCACGATCGAGATCGCGCCGCTGGCGTACATGCGGGGACGCACCCTTGCGCATTCCTTCGTCATTCTCGATGAAGCCCAGAACACGACCCGGGAGCAGATGTTCATGCTCCTGACGCGTCTGGGCGAGGGGTCGCGGTGCGTCGTGACCGGCGACGGCTCCCAGGTCGATCTCCGGCAGGGAATCCCCTCCGGCCTCAAGGAGGCCGAGCGGGCGCTGGTTGATGTCCCCGGGGTGCGCTTCCTGCACTTCGATCAGGGAGACGTGGTCCGCCACGCCGTCGTGGGGCGGATCATCGACGCCTACCGGAGGTATCGGGAGGAGCGCGACAGGCCTTGAGGCGCGGGACGGATTTGCCGGGGGGCTCGAATCGGGTTGCCACGCGGGAGGATTGCTGTTAGGGAGATTCGCAGCCGCGGGCGGGATGGCAGCGTCCCGGGCGGCGGGAGACTGAAGTTTCTTGTGGGATTTTTTGACTTCATGCGGCGCCGGCGCCTGACGCAACGGGGCCTGTCGTCCGGAAAGAAACGCCGCACCCAGCCCGACGGCCGGGTGGTGGGCACCTTGGACCGCAGCGGCACGGTGCGCTACGCGATCTATGGCGCCTTTGCGGTGATCGTGTGTCTGCTGGTGCTCAACGCCCCGCGGGGGAACGGGCTGGCGCTGGAGCCGCCGCACGAGATCGTGGCGAGCCTGATCTCGGTGGTGATGGCGGTGATGGTTTTCGAGATGAGCCATCGGCGGGTGGCAGGGCGTAACGGGCAGGTGTTGCTGGTGTTCGGCGGTCTGGCGGCGCACCTTGCGCTGGTGGGGGGCGCGGGGGCGGTGGTCGAGGGCAGCGGGTTGAGCGCCTCCTTCGAGTTGTTGTTGATCTCGTATGCCTTTGCGCCGTTGATTCACTCGGTCCTGTTGGGGACGAACGTCGGGGTGTATTCGGTGGCCTGTGTGAGCGTTCTGGGGAGTTTCCTTGTTCCGCGGGAGTGGATGCTTGCCTATTTGATGACGAGTCTTTTTTGCGGCGTCACGGTGGTTTACGTGACGCGGGAGATGCGGAAGCGGGGGAGGCTGTTGCGGGCGGGGATTTATGCCGGGGCGGCGGCGTGGGTTCTTGCGTGCGCCTTTGATGTGATATCGGTTCGTCCGCTGGTGCGGGGCGGGGTGGAGGACTGGGAGGTTTTTGGGATCGAGAGCGTGACGGTGATCGGGATCGGGGTGGTGACGGCCATGATCGTGAGCGGGTTGCTGCCATTGTTGGAAGAG
>CAYPUM010000437.1:0-3653 GCA_964413545.1 uncultured Roseibacillus sp.
GCACGTATCCGGGACGGACATGGGCGTTCATCGAGTTCTGCCGCGCGCTCGGAACCGATTCGAGAACCGAACGGAGAAAGGCGGCGACAACTTCCCGCATCTTCTCCGCTTCGAGGCCGGAGAGATTCCGGGCAAGCAGATCCAGGTTCAGGGCACAGAAACGATAGTAGGTGGCGGAGCTGAACTCGAGAGTTCCGATCATCCCGGCGCCGGCGTCTTCCGCTTCCGTGTCGACCGCCTTCAATTCATCAACCGCCGAGAAGAAATCGAGATCGTTTTCACAACGATGGGTCGATAGGGCGTGAGAGAACATCGCGGCCGCCTCGACGTTCAGCGATGAATCATTGGCGATCATGCGGCCGAACAGGGAAATGTCGGCGGCGTCAAGCCGCTTTGCGTCCTTGATGGCCTTTTTGATCTCCTTCCCCGCCGCGATGGCCTCGGAGATCTCTCGGATCTCAGCCGGCGAGAGAAACACGGCCGTGGTGACCTCGTCACCGGATTTGTTCTTCGTGTCGATCTTCGAGAGCGCCGTCGCGACTTCGGTCGCCTTCTCACGGGCGTCACCGACGCCCGCTTCGGCCAGCCCTTTCTCCAAGGCCGGAACGATCAGGCGGGAGCGGACCCCTTCGAAAGGAAGGTCGCCGAATTGCAGCTTCGCGTGGGTTCGAGCCGCGCGCTTGAGACATTGACTCGAAATGCGGGCGCGGTTGACACCCCCGAAGGTAGCCGTCTTCGGCACCCCGACATCGTCGCGATTCAGGCACGAGACGGGGAAGGATTGCAGGATGTGGAGTTCGATCAGTTTCATGGCGAATTTTCCCGGGGTTCGGTTTCAGGGAGAGTCAGAAGCGGGAGGGGTTGGAGAGGCGGGTCCGGATGTCCGACAGAACGCCCTCCAAGGCCCGGATGTCGGTGGGCGGCATGTGAGGCGCCAACTGGTCGAGCAGGATGGCGTCCTCGGCCGGAAAGTGCCGCAGCAGGAGCAGGATGTCGGTTTCGTAAAGGGCGGCGCGGTCGACCTGGCCCTGCCGGTAAAGCGAGGGCAGCGCGAAGAGCTTGAGGAGGATGATGCCCTCCGGCGTGGCGCAACGGAGACGCGCCTCGAGGAACGCCCGTTCCTCGGAGTGCTCACGGGCGATCCGCTCGAACAGGGGATTGGTGGTGAAGAGCAGGTCCACCCGCAACGGACCGCAATCGCCCGTGGCAAACCAGTCGCGGCGTTCACGCAGGACGAAGCCCGGCAGTCGATCGAGGTCCTCGACCGCGATGATCAGATCGATGTCGCGCGTGTTGCGGGCCTCGACGAACTGCAGCGTCGCCAGCCCCCCGACCAAGACGTGGGGAATCCGGTCGCGTTCGAGGGTGGCGAGGAACTCGCGGACCGCCGCGAGGAGGGATTCTTCGTTCATGGCGGGATGGGGACTGAAGAGGATCGCGTCGCGAATCACACCCGCGAGGCCGCTGCGGCGCGTGGGTGAGGAATGCTGGAGAGGCGCCGGGTTCATGGCGAGGGAGCGAGGCAGAGCATGCCAAATCCGAAGGCCTTGGCCGGGCCGATCCCCAGGGCGAAGGCGGCGCGGAGCTTCTCGCCGTCGTCGACGGCAAGGAGGCCCTGGAAATCGACGGCGTGGAGGGTGCCCGAGTGGCGAGGAGTCCCGTCTTTCGGGGGGCGGACAAAGGTATGGCGCGGACGCGTGACGGTGCGCAGGTTGGACGGATCGATGGAAAATCCCGCCGCCTCGCCGTGCTCCGCCAGCCACGAGACCAGCCCGCGCTGGCGTCGTCCGTGTGCATCCTCGCGGTCTTCGCGATGGGTGATTGGAACGCGGCGGGAGTTCTTGAGAATCTCCCCCTTTGCATTCGATCGCACCTTGCGGGTCGGGTTGGCAAGGAGCGAAAACCGATAGCGCGGGTGGGCGAAGAAGCCGTCGTCGATGCGTTTCGATTGCCATCGATCCTCCGGGCACCACGAGGGGCGCGCGGGCTCGATTGCCGACAGCAACAGGACCTGGAGGTGTTCATCCTTCGGATCGGTTCGGGTGAGGAAATCACGATCGGCGCGGGGCCGCCCGGGAAAACACTCCCAAGCCCGCTGATGGACGGCGTAGGGATCCCCGAAACCGGGACGGCCGTCCGCCTCCCACTTGGCGGCGAGATCGTAAGGCACCAGAGCACGGGTCAGGATGAGGCACATGGCGGTCAACTGGCAGGCGCCTCGGTTGGTTCGCGGGTCTCGAAGTAGGACTTGGCCCACGCTTCAAGAACGGTGTCGGGATCGTGCCGGAACTTCCTGAGATCCCGGTGGAGGGCTCCGAAATGGATCGCGATCCCCTCCGCCTTCGCCATGCGCCCGGCCGCGAGGACGGGCGAGCAAAGCTCGTCGAGGGTGCGCGAGGCGAGGATCCGTCGGAAGTGACGGTCGAACGGCGAGTCCCCGGGACGGGACTGGTGGCGGCAGGCCAGTTCGCGGCAAGTGGTGCCGAAGTTCCGCCACTTGTCCGCGCGGTGCGGATAGAGCCCGAACAGACCCGCGACCACCAGCGAGGAGGGGTCCCGCCCCCACTCGGTGAAGCCGATGCGGCCAAGGGCGAAAAGGCCCTGGTTGCGGGTGGAATCCGACAGAAGCTTGCGCAGGTCGGCGAGCAACCCGCGGGCATGGTCGGCGGGCCTGCCGTCCGGGGTCAGGCAATGGCGATGGAGCAGAGCGACGAGGGTCTTCTCCTCCGGCGGGGTGTCAACGGGAGCATTCATGCAGACTTCGCTTTAGTGGGATTCTTCGGCCACAGACCCCGCAGTCCGAGCGTGAAGGCTTCGAGTTGACGGGCATTGCCGCGCGGGGCGTGAAGCCGGTAGGCCCGGGCGGCCGCCTCGCGCAGCGCGCCGTGCCAGGCCGTCCGGGCGTAGGGATGGTCCAACGGCTCCTCCGGGTAGTCCCCGTCGCGAAGGAGGTCGAAGAGCGCGGAAAGCGACTGCTCGACAAAGGACCAGTACGCCGTTGCCGCTAACTGCTTGGCCGCTTTCGACGTGTCGGCAGCTTTGCGTGGAGGGTTGAAATTCCAGAGCGGCTTACCCGAGGCCACGAGATCCGCTAGCTTCCCCCGGGCCTTCGCATCCGCCAAGAAGGAAAACGCCACGTTGAGCGCCGTCGTCAGAGCTTCCTCCCACAGTCCTCCTGCGTGCATCGCTCTAGCGTATTCGGACCGCAAATCCGGATCGATCAACAAACCACCATCTACCCACAGCGAATCAACGTCGTCGTCATAAGTATTCTTCTCTTGATTGCGCTTGCCGGTCACCAGCCCGCCTATCCAAACCGGGCTTGTACGCAAAGCGCGACAAAGGGTGGCTGGTGCGGCTTCGTTCTCTGCGCCGCGACCTCCAAAATACGCGGGAAGGTCCCGCCAAACCTTCCTGCTCGGCACCAATTCGACAACTTGAATGGAAGGACGATCCTTCTTCGGACGGGCAACCGGCAATGCAGCACATGACAGCTCCCGGTAGGAAGGCAAGTGACGAAACTTAATCGTGTTGTCGAAAACTACCGATCGAGATTCCGGGAGTAGCCATAGGGCTCGCGTAATCGGCGTCAACCTAGGAAGAAAGCCACCGTCGAAGCAAGAAGGAGCCACTCTTTCGACGACGTCCTTCCA
>CAYPUM010000438.1:0-3651 GCA_964413545.1 uncultured Roseibacillus sp.
CGTCTTTACCGCGCGTTTCCCGGGAGAGAATGCCTTGATGGCGGCATTGTCCGTTCCCGCCTCCTCATACATCATGGAGTCATAGACGTAGGTGGGCCTTTCCAGGTAAACCAGCGTCGGGAGTTCCTCGATCGTCCGTTCCCACATGCGATCGATCGAACCGGCGGCGGCAATGACCTCCTCGGTATGGGGCTTGCCGGTGGCGTCGATCGTCGCCAGCAGCGGTTTGACGATGGTTTCAAGTTTCGCCAGGCGCGCCGCGTGGCGGTCTCCCGCCGGAGATGTGGGGCACTGCTCCAGCGCTTTCTCCATGGCCGGGACGACGCGCCCCCGGCTGTCGCGGGCCGCGTGCTCAACGCCCGGCATCGGCTCGGGATGGAACTTCAGAGCGCGCAGACGCCGCAGGCCCTCCCTGTAAAGCTGGTCGCGGGTGAACCTCGGACGGGAAGCGCCCTTCTCCACGTGATAAGGCAACTCGCTCGGCAGATCCGCGATCAGGGGCCGCCAGAGCCTCTCAAATCCGACCTCGTGACGAAGCGGCGGATGCAGGCCGTCAATGGAGAACGCGAATCCGTAGGCGTGCCGGTTGTTGGTGACCTTGGCGACGAAGTGGTTCGGGCCGGCCTGGAGAGAAACCTCCACCGCCTTCGGCATATCCCCCCGGCCTTCCCAGCGGAGGATCTCCCTGCCGTTCAGAGAGCAGTGATACCGTCCGGTACGCCGCCAGTGTTCCATACCCCGCAAATCCTGTCTCCGATCGCTCTCCGGTGAGCGCAGGATGAACTCCAGCCTGATCGTGCCGGGCTTGTCAGCAGTGATGGTGCGATACAAATACTGGCTTTCGCCGGCCGAAGGCGCGGGGCCGCGGGGAAGCTCCTGGTAGTAACCGTCGATCCATTCGGAATGGCGCGTCCAGCGTCTTTGCGCGCCGGGCGTGGCCGGAAAACCGGGGGCCGGATAGACCTTTTCGACGAGCGGCATGTTGCCGTTCGCGCGGATGTCCCTCTCGACTTCGAACTCGTGCTCGAAGCTCGAGGCCACGTTGTCCATCCAGTTGAGCTGGGGTCCCCGGTCGCGGAAAGGGCCGATCCGATGCCAGTCGCCCAGTTCCAACCCGCAAGTGAGCGACGCCAGGAACAACCATACGCCCGCCACGGAAGCCGGTCCAACCCCCCCGCGACGCGGGGAGACCGGGCATGCGTTTCTCGAATTCATGTGCTCCTTGGTCTGTCCTGCCGCCCCGGGGAATACGGGGGAGAATCCCGCGATCTCGCAGGAATGCCGTCGAATCCACCCGCCGTCGACACCCGCCGCTCCCTGCCATTCAGAATCCGCCGCGAACAACCGTGAACAGCTGCCCCGACCTTCCGTGAAACCCGCGGTTTCAGAACTCCGGATAAGCCACGTTGTGAGGACCGGTCAGCGTCCCCACAACTTCGGCGAACGATCAGCTTCGGCCCCGAGGCCGGGAGGCGGGTTCACTTCGACAGACGCACGAAGACCACGCCGTGGGACGGGACCTCCTCGAACTCCAGCTGCCCCTCCTTTTTGCCGAGGTCGCGATGCGCCCACAGGTCTTTCACCTGCCGCGGGCCGCTGACGTTCAATTGAGACCACGTGACGTCAATCGTCCGCGGCTTCTCGTCGAGATTCACGAAGACCACTGCGATGTCGCCGTTCTTTAGAGGACGCTTCCAGACTTCGATCTGGTCCATTTTCCTGACGCGCCAACCGGGGACGCCCAGCGGATCCTGACTGACGGCGATGACCTCCTTGTTCAGCAGGATCGCCTTCGTTTCCTCGTTCATCCTCGTGACATCGTTGGCGGCCAGGAGGGGTGAGGCGAGAATCGCCCAGAGGCTCATCTGAAACCTCTCTTCATCGGGCGTGATGTCGAATCCCGCCTTCTTCCGATCGTGTCCGTAGTCGAACCCGTCCACGCCGATCTGGAGCATGTCGAGGTCGTTCCAGCGTCCCGGCCCCACGAACGGACCCAGGGCCTCGTTCTGGTGCGCCGAACGGAGCACGCCGATACCCCCGTTGTTGTCGTACTTGCTGGTCCACTTGTCCTTCACGTCGTAGGTCGTGCGCCACATCTCCGCGTTGAAGCCGGGCGCCCACAGCCAGGGGCGCTCGCGTCCCCACTCGCACACCGAAAAGACCACCGGCCGCCCCGCCTCCCGGATCGCGTCGAGCGTGGCCTTCTGCTGGGCCTTGTTGCTGAAATCGTACTTCACAAGGTCCACCCCCCACTCCGCGAATCTCTCCGCAAACTGCTTTTCATGTCCCTTGACCCAACCGGCGCGGGAGTAGATTCCGTATTTGAATCCCTTCCCGTGAAGGTAGTCGCCGAGCGCTTTCATGCCGCTGGGGAACTTCTCGGGATCCCAGAGCGGATACCCGTCTTCATCGAACTTCGCTCCCCGGGCCTGCCAGCCGTCATCCAGGCCAACGTAGACGTATCCCGCATCCCGCATCCCGCTTTCCACCATCGCATCGGCCACCTCCTTGATCAGCTTCTCCGTGATGTCCGTTCCGTATCGGCACCATGAGTTCCATCCCATCGGCGGAGCCGGCGCCAGAGTGGCCCCCTCATACTCGCCAACCACATACTCCGGAGCCGAAGCAGGCACGATCTTCGCATCGCCCCAGCCGCCCAACAACTCCGCTTCAGCCTTCTCGTCCGCACGCTGAAAGGTCAGGCGCAGTTTCTCGACGCCGGCCAGCGGGATCACGACGCGAACCGGGCGGGTGGGATTCTGCGAGCCCGGCCGTTTTGCGCACTGATCGATCACCCCGCTGTCGAAAACCAACTCCTTGTCGGCATGCACGCGAAACCGCCCGGAACGTTTCGCGGACGCCTTGGGATCGATTCCCGCCCATGCCTCGAACCGCCCGGAATGCTTGCTGACATCGTAAGTCAGGTCCGAGCCCGCCTTCACGCCGATTCCCGTCTCGTAGACCACGTCACCCAGATCCAGCGGTTCCCCCGTCGGGTTGGCGTCCTTCGAAATCTCCCCGGTCTTCCGCACGGGCTTGATTTCGGTCAGGCTCACGCCGGAATCGGCGCGAAGTCCGCCGCATCCCATGGCGGTCACCATCACAAATCCGAGACACCTGTTGATCATGCAAGAATAGTCCATGGTTTTTCCCTGTCAGAAAGATCGGCGTTGATTCCAGTTCTCCCGCGGCCGTGCAGCCCCCGCCTGTCCGCCGGGCTGTTCCGGCAACCTTCCGTCGCCCGGTCCTGCGCCTTCGAACAGCCAGTCATGACCGGGAACCGATCAGCAGCCTGAGACGGGGGACGCCTTGCCGGCAATCTTCCCCCCGCGGCGAACCTAGGGCGCCGGCTCCGCGAGTTCAACAAGATTCGTCCCTCATTGTGAGCCGGTGATCCGGTCCCGGCGATCGGTCGGGTCAACTTGCGTTGAAGGGGGCCTTTCGCGCAGAGCGGTCAGGAAACAACGAGGGAAAACACCGGCAAAATCCCTCGCAGCGAAAAGAATCCATTATGGCGGGGCCTGCAAGTCGTCGCCTGATTTGCAGCGACAGGTCATCCACGTTGTTCACGCTTCCCCTCAGGCCCCCCACGACCTCGATTTGCAGGGACAGGTCATCCACGTTGTTCCCGCTTCCCCTCAGGCCCCCCCC
>CAYPUM010000439.1:0-3650 GCA_964413545.1 uncultured Roseibacillus sp.
CGATCCTGATCCCGATCCTGATCCCGATCCTGATCCCGATCCTGATCCCGATCCTTGTCGGCGAGATCTTCATCATGGTCCTTCCCGGTCTCGATCAAGATCGCGATGAGGATCGGGAGAAGGATGACAAGGAGAGCGGGGACGGAATGCCCTTGCCGGAAACATTACGTAATATATTACGTAATGTTCTCCAGTCCGCGGCCCGCGGCCCGCCCGGCGCCGGCTACGCGGGGCCCGCAGCCGACGCCTGTGATCAACTCTGGACCAGCTGTAAGTGCGGTGGCCTGACACCGCTTTGGCTGGCAGGCACGGTCGCGCCGGGCCTCCACGCGTCCCCTCCGCCAACCCCCACTCCGACCGCCCATATCATAGCTTTATACCCCCCATGGCGGGAACTCCCCCCTGGCGCCGTGATCAACGGCGCGAGGCACGAGCGTCCACCGCATCAACTTGTTGGCCTCCGGAATGTTGAAACTGCGAAACACGCGAAAAGGGTGCTTCACGCACCGTTCGTGCTGGGTCTTTGGGTAGGGCCCGGAGTTCACCGGCAAACCCACGGCTCTTATTCTTGAAGACGATCTTGCCGGTTGCCATTCTCGCGCCTTTCGCGTGTTTCGTAGTTCCTCCCCTGCGGGCCGACAATCCAAGGCGGCGTCGGGCCGCCGCACTCAGGATTTCCGCCCGCGGCCGGGGGGATTGTTTCCCGCTTGCCACGTGGCGGAAGTCGTCAGACTTCCGGTGGCTGGCGGGTGCCCGGCGCCCACCCCGTTCCCCGCCCCCGCCCGCGACCCGCCCCCAGCCGGAACTCTCACGAGTTCCGCCACGTCCCGTCGCGGTTCTGGTCCACCGTCTGGCCGGAGATCGACCGGCGTCAGGGACGTCTCCGGCTCGCACGATCGGGCACGAGGGAGTTCAGGTACTCTTCCAAGTTGGTGTAGCCATCCCCGTCGGCATCCCCGTTCCCGTCGGCCGGATTGCCTGGATCCAGGCCGTGCGACCGCTCCCAGGCGTCCGGCATTCCGTCTCCGTCGGTGTCCCAGCCCGCGGGCCGGTGGATTTCCGGATAGGGATCCCAACCGCCGACCTGCTCCTGGGAATCGATCACCCGGCCCCGGCCCTTGCGGATGTTTTCGATGGTGCGTTCGTCCACGGTGTCGCGGACGAGCGAGCAACCCGCGTGGCGCAGGCAGGTCTGGTAGGCGTCGCGGGCGTTCTGGGTGACAGGCCCCGACCCGGCCGCTCCGAACGGCTCGGCGGAGGCCCATCGCCGGCGGTCCGTCGCGACGTATCTCCATCGGCGGTCGTAGATGACGGCGGAATAATTGTCCCTGTTGTACCCCACGGGCATCCGCTCGAAGTAATTGCCGGCCATGTATCCCCGGGCCCCGCTGGTGTCGCCGTCCTTGATCCAGATCGGCAGGGCCCGGGAGTCCGAGCAGGGCCCGGGCTTGAAGTAGTTGTCGACCACGTTGACCTTCATGCCGCCCAGATTCGCGGTGCCGGTCCAGTTGTAAACGACGCAGTTCCGGAAATCCACGATCACGTCGGCGAATCCCCTGGCGCCGGTTCCGCTTCCGATGGTGGGGTGCCGGTCGCGTGAAGTGGAATAGATGTTGTGATGCAGGGTGGTGTTTCCGCGGCAGTCCCGCAGCGAGGTGCACATGGCGTGATCCCCCGTGTGGTGCAACGACCGGTTCAGCGCCTCGCTGTAGATCAGCCACTGCAGGGTCATGTTGCTGTTGCCCCGGTAGTCTGAATTGCCGTCGATCCCCCAGCTCAGCGACAAATGGTCGAGAATGACCTGGTCGTTGTGGTCCACGGTCATGGTGTCGGGCGAATCACCCTGCTTCTTGTTCCGGTCACCCAATCTGACGCGCAGGTAGCGAACGACGATCTCGCGGCTGTTGCGGATGTGAAAGCAGTGGTCCCGGAGGGTAATGCCCTTGCCGGGTGCCGTCTGGCCGGCAAGGGTGATGCCGCTCTTGTTCTCGATGACCAGGGGACTCTTGAGCGTGAGGGTCCCCCCCACGTCGAAAACGATGGTTCGGGGGCCCCGGGCACTCACCAAGCCCCGGCGCAGCGAACCGGGACCGGCGTCCCGGAGATTCGTGACGGCATACACATCCCCGCCGCGTCCCCCCGTGGTCCACTTGCCGAACCCCTCGGCGCCGGGGAAGGCGGGCACGCGCGGCCCTTCGACCCGGGCAATGCCACCTGCTCCTTCCTGCTGTTCCGCGTCCTGCGCGGCGGAGGCCCGCGAGACAAGGACCACCGTTGCCGTGAGCATCACGAGGCCGGCGCCGGCAAGGGTTCTAGCGATTGATCCCGTCATCATGTCTTTGTCTGTTTTCTTGCAGTTTGATCCTGGTTGCTGAAGTTCGCAGGAGAATGGGTCGCTTGGTTCTCACATGGTTTTCCGACCTCGATTCGAACCGCCGGTCGCCCGCGGACAACTACTTCACGACGCTTTGCACGACCGCGGGGTCCACATCGTCGGCAAACCTCACGCGGGCGGCCGGGACGTCCACGTCGAGTTCCGCGGTCCGGGTGCCGCGGACCGACAGCGCGGCATCCGGGCCCTGCAGGTCGGTGTGCCTGAGGGTGACCCGGCGGCAATCATCGAGGCTCACCGCCGGCCCCTTGGAGGCCTGCAACTGGAAGTTCTCCAGGGTGATGTTGCGGGCGCGGCTGATTTGGGCCCCCTTGCGGGCGTTGGTGATCCGGATGTCCCTGAAGGAAAAGTTCTCCAGCCACATGTCCGGCAGGCCGCTCATGTAGAGGGCGGCGGAGGGCTTGCCTTCGTTCGTGGCGACGTTGTCGCACCGGACGTTGGCAATGCGGATGTTGCGGAACAGCGGCGCCGGTCCGCCCTCCACCGGGTTGGAGTAGGAGGTGCTGAACGAGATCGCGTGCCTGCGGATGTCCTTCATCCGGATGTTCTCGATCCAGATGTCCTCGACCACGTTGCCCCGCCCGCGGGTGCTCTTGAAGCGGATCCCCCGGTCGGCGCGTTCGAACACCGCGTCGTGGACATGGACATTGCGGATGCCCCCGGAGGTCTCGCTGCCGAACACGATGCCGCCGCTGCCGGTGTGGATGTCGGTGGCCGAGTAGTTCCGCACCACGATGTTCTCGCTGGGGATGTTGATCTTCAGCCCGTCCTCGTTGAGGCCGGAGCGGACCACCACCGCGTCATCCATCGTCTCGATGCGCACGTATTCGACCAGTCCGTTCCGGCACGAATCCAGGCAGACCCCGGCGTTGTTGTGGCTGACCTTCTCGAGGCCGTGCCGGCCCGCCACCCCCCAGACCGAGATGTCCCGCACGATGATGTTGGTGGTGTAGACCGCCCGCACCGCCCACAACGGGATGTTGCGCAGGGTGACGCCCTCGATCAGGACGTTCTTCGCCTTCCACGGGACGATGAACGACGGTCGCAGGCCCTCGACGCCGGCCCCCTTGCCAAACTTGCGTTCCGAGAGCGGATGCTTCGAGGCCTCGACGCGATGCATGCCCTGCTTCGTGCCGTGCTTGTGCTCTTCGGCCCAGGCATACCACCAATGGCCGTCGGCCTCGAGGGTGCCCTTGCCGGTGACGGCGATGTTCTCGGCGTGGGGGGCGTAGATGAAGGGCGAATAGTTGTGGCACTC
>CAYPUM010000440.1:0-3649 GCA_964413545.1 uncultured Roseibacillus sp.
CGGACCATGGTCATGGTCAGTCCGTCGCGGAGTTGGATTTCGAGGGTCTTTTCGTTCCTTGGGGCGTCGAGGCGGCTGTGAAATGGGACGGGAGCGGGCGGGGCGGCCTTTTCCGGGATGACGGGGGTGAGGTCCCGGCCGGGCGTTTCCGGGAGGTTCTCGTGGTTTTCGTCGAGGTTGGCGTAGAGCCTCCGGAGTTCTGCCCGTTGTTTCTCCTTGGCGGCTGCGCCTGGCCCCACGATGGTCGACCAGCGCCCGTGATAGGGGGCGTTGAAATCGATCCATGTGACGAGCCGGTCCCACGCTTCCGCGTCGAGCTTGACGTTGTGGTGACCCTTGAGCAGGAGTTGGACGAGTTCGGTGGTGTCGGCGTGGAACTCCATGGGGGTCTGGAGCGGCATGGGGCTCTCGATGCCGGGGCGGCGGACATGGCGGTGCAGATTGGCGTAGGACACGGAGAACTTGCCCCCGGTCCCCTTGCCCGTGTTGCCGGCCATGCGGGTGGACCATCCGGTGATCATTTGCGTTCCGCGCAGGTCGGGGATGAGTTGGCCGTCCCGCCGCACCATTCCGTGAGGGGCGTCGTCGCGGGCGCCGCTGCCCGGCGGCTGGTGGCATCCGACGCAGAACCGGTCGAGGACCGGCTGCACCTCGCGACGGAACTCGTAGTTTCTCGGCGGGCCCCTCCAGGGGGTGATCGCAGCGGGGGTCTTGGTGGCGGCCAGCACCGTCTTCACGGGCGGGGCGTCGTTGGGGTCCTCGTGGCACCCGACGCAGGAGAGGTTCTCGCCCGGCATGGCGGTGAACCAGCTTCGCATGATCTGCATGGCCTTGCCCTCGCGGTCGAGGGGCTGGAGCGCGATCGGGGTGTTCGCCGGCACCTTGAACAGGGCCGAGCCGTCGGGCTCGACCGGCACGGTGCCGAGGGTGCGCCGCATGTCCCATGGGCCGTCCATCCCGATCGACCCGTAGAGGCCGCCCACCCCGTTGTATCCGAACGTGTACGTGTAGAGGCGCAGTTTTTCGACCTCGCCGCGCGGGATCCCCTTGAGCCCCGGGCCGTGGTAGACGTCGGAGATGAAGACGGTGGCGTCGTTGCGGGACGGGTCGACCTTGTCGGGAACCACCGGGGGCCGGGGGGTCGGGCGCAGGGGGACCGGCTCGAGGAGGGCGAAACCGGGCTCTTCCCTGAGCAGAAGCATGTTGTCGAACACATCGACGAGATAGATCCCCCAGTGGCCGCCCCGGGGCTGCGCCGAGACGAGGTGGTAGTTCGGGCTGAGCGGGAACGGGTGCAGGAACTTCGGCCATGAGTTGGCGGTGAGGCCGTCCTGGATGACGGGTTGCACCTTCTCGCGGTGGCCGGGGATCCGCTGGACGACGCCCTCCGCTTCCCGGGCGCCGAGGGCGGGGTCGAAGAGGATGAACTCTCCCATCCGGGGGGGCGCGTGGTGGCCGGTGACGATTCCCGCAACCATCGTGGCATGGCCGGGAACGGGCCGCGCGTAGAAGATGGAGTTGGGCCAGAACGAGTTGCTTCCGTAGTAGGAGCGCTGGTTCGTGCCGTCGGGGTTCATCAGGAAGAGCATCCGTGAATTGGAGTGGGGCAAATCGGCATACTCCCAGCGCGTGTAGAGGACCCGGCCGTTGGCCATGACGGCGGGGTGCCAACTATGTTCCTGGTCGAAGGCGAGCTGGCGCATGCCGCTCCCGTCGGGATTCATGCGGAAGAGGGTCGCGACGGGAGCGTTCCCCCGCACGCAGGGAACCGCCGCCATGCAGGCGGTGGAGGTGAAGAGGATGCGCTCGTCGGGGAGGTAGCAGGCGTCGTAGTTGTTGACGCCCGGCGCCTTGGTCTGCGAGACCTGCCGGAGGCCGGAGCCGTCGGACCGGATTTCGTAGACGTGCCACGGCCCCTTGCCGGCCTTGCTCGGCATCGAGAGGAGAATGCGGCCGGCGTCGAAGTGCAGGTCCAGATGGCCGGCGTAGACGTCGTGTTGCGGGCGGAAGAGGGTCTGCAGTTCGTGGTCCGGCTTCGCCATCGAGAGGACCGCGATGTCGTTGTTGTATCCGGTTTTCGGGAGGCTGGAATTGCTCTGCCAGTTGCGGGGCAGGCCGAGGTTCCGGGCGGTCCGGCGGACCAGCAACAGCTTGTCGAAATCGAGCAGGGGGTTGGCGAGAAGGGCTTTTCTCTGCAGCATCCGGAGGGCCTCCGTCTTTTCGTTGCCATTTGGTCTGCGGCAGATGTCTTCCAGTTCGGCGAGGTGGCGCTGGCCGTCGGGGTAACGTTCCGGGAATGTCTTGATCAGGTCGTTGATGGCGAACCGGAGCGCCTTGGGGCTCACGGCGGTGGGCGGCGGCCTTTGCGGGGCGGCTTGCCGGCGCGGGTTCTGGTCCCGGCCGTTCGGATATTTCTCCATGCCTTTCGGGTCGTAGCTGGCGAGCACCCGGAACCGGGAGCTTCCGTTCTTTCCGGCGCCTGCCGCGATTCCCACCGAGGCCTCGAAGCGCTCGTATTTCCCGTCGAGCTTGAAATGGAGCGCGCTTGGGGCATGAGCCAGCAGGCCGTGACGGAAGGCGGTGTTTCCGATCTTCAGGGGTCCCCGGCGGTCGAGGCCGGCGTCGAGGACGAGTGATCCCCATCCTACGGTGACCCGGGCGGGCTGGATCTTTGTCAGGCTCATCCGCCTGCCGTTCCGGTCGACCAGCACGGGATCGCCCCAGGCGGCGCGATCGTGGTGGTAGTCGTCTCCCCCGGAAGTCGCCTGGAGCCAGAGATCGTCCAGCCCCTTCACGCTGACGGAGATCTGCCGGGGGGCCTCGCCGCCGCGGAGGACTCCGGTGGTGAGGGGTTTGAAGGAGTCCTCCGCGGTTACGAAGGGCGCGCCGGCCGCCGCCGCGAGAAGAACCAGCCACCCCGCCGGGATCGTTTTGACCATGGCACGGTTACGTTCCGCGACGGGGATCTTTTGCGCGAATCGGCGTTCGCCGAGGGAAGGGCATCCGGTCGGGAATGCGGACCCTCAGGTCTTCTGCATTTGCGGGATCGGGATCGGGGAGAGGTAACGCAGGAGAGCGCCCGCGCCGCCGTTGCGTTCGAGGAGTTCGCAATCGTGGACGGTTTCGATTCTGGTGTCGTGGCGGGTGGCGGCCCGCACGAGGCTCTCGCGGTCGCTGTCCGGGAGGCAGCGGGAGAGCACGAGGAGGTCGGCCTGGCCGGCGGTGAGGGCTTCGAGGGTGGGTTGCAGGCCGACGACAGCCAGTCCGCCGCGGCGCACGGCTTGGTCGAGCAGGCGCACGGCGTCAAGGCTTTCGCGGCTTTCCTGTTCGATGAAGCTCTGGATGGCCTGCTCGATGACGGCGGGGACTTGCGCTTCCGTCGCGCCGGTGCGGATCTCGCCGGCGATGCGGGCCTGGAGGTGTTTCGGGAGGGCCTCGCGGAGCCGCTTGACGAAGCGCGGTTCCCCGGCGAGCAGCAGGGAGTTGTGGCCGCGCTTCGCCATGAGGCGCTCGATCACGCCGACCTTCTCCTTGACGAACTGGGCGTCGCGGTGGCGGCGGTGGTTCTGGTAGTGCTCGCGGGTCCATTCCCGGCCGAGCCGCTTGCGGAGTTCCGCCGTCAGGGACGCCTGCTGGGCCGCCAGCGCCT
>CAYPUM010000441.1:0-3637 GCA_964413545.1 uncultured Roseibacillus sp.
GGCGGGAGACGGGCCGCAGGGGGGGCGGGGGGCGGAAGCGAGGGCTACCGGCTTCTGGTCGAGCGGTTGCAGGAGGAGGTTCGGGAACTGACGGCGCGATTGGCGACAATGACGCGGGAGCGCGATGAGTCCGAGCACTACATCGAGACCCTGATGGATCACGTGCCGGCGAACATATACTTCAAGGACATGAAATCGCGATTCGTGCGTGTGAACCGGTCGATGGCGAACCGCCTCGGGTGTGATCACGCGGCGGACCTTATCGGGAAGAACGACCATGATTTTTTCGGCAGCGAGCATGCGGACCAGGCTCTGGAGGACGAACGGAGGATTATTGCGACCGGGCAGCCGATTGTGGGGTATGTGGAGAGGGAAACGTTGCCGGACGGAGAGGAAGCGTGGGTGCTGACGACCAAGATGCCGTTCCGGGACCGGGAAGGGAGGATGATCGGGACCTTCGGGATCTCGAGCGAGGTGAGCGAACTGGTGCGGGCGCAACAGACGCTCGAGCGGGAGCGGAACATCCTGCGGGCGTTGATTGACAGTCTTCCCGATCACATCTCGATCAAGGACACGGAGGGGAGGTACATGGTGGTGAACCGGGCCTTCGCGGAGTTCCTTGGGCGGGATGATCCGGGGTCGGTTCTGGGCTGCACGGCCGCGGATTTCTTTCCAACCGAGGTTGTGCAAGAGCTGCGGGCGGATGATGAGGTGATTTTGCGGACGGGGGAGGGGGTTTTGAACCGGGAAGAGGTGAGATGGAGCCGGGAGGACGAGCAACTCGTGATGATGACCACCAAGCTGCCCTTGCCGGATGAAGCGGGCGAGCCGTATGCGATCGTGGCACTGAGCCGGGACGTGACGAGGGAAAGGCGGGCGCAGGAGGCGCTGATGCGAAGCGAGCGGCGGCTCGAGGACATCATCGACAATTGTCCGGCAGTGATCTATCTGAAGGGCGCCGACGGGCGTTACGAACTGGTCAACCAGCGGTTCGAGCGGCTTTTTCAGGTGCGTCGCGAGGAAGTGGTCGGCAGGACCGACTACGACATCTGTGATCGCAGCACGGCGGACGCCTTCCGGGAGAACGATGATCTGGTCATCGAGGAGGGGGAACCGATCCAGGTGGAGGAGATTGCGCCCCATCCGGACGGCGATCACACCTACGTGTCGGTGAAGTTCCCGTTGCGGGACTTGTCCGGCGAGATCTACGCGATAGGGGGCGTGTCGACGGACATTACGGACCGCAAACGGCAGGAAGAGGCGCTTCGGGAGCTGAACGAGGAGTTGATGGCCGCCAACGAGCGGCTGCGCACCGCGCAGGAGGAGCTGATTCAGGCCGAGAAAATGGAATCGGTGGGCCGGCTCGCGGCCGGGGTGGCGCATGAGGTGAAGAATCCGCTGGCGATGATCGGCATGGGGCTCGAAATCGTGGCCCGCCGGACGGGGCGGGATGACGAGAAACTCTCCGAGACGGTGGAACGGATGCGCCGGGGGGTGGAGCGGGCGAAGGAGATCATCAGGGGTCTGGTCGATTTCTCGGCCGCGCGGCAGCTGCAGTTGGAGGCGTGCGACCTGAACCAGGTGGTCGAGGAGACCTTGTCGCTGCTGCGGTTCGAGGCCGGGAAGGCGCAGGTGTCGGTCGAGCGGGAGATGGGCCGGGATTTGCCTCCGGTGTTGATTGACGCGACGAAGGTCGAGCAGGTCTTGTTGAATTTGTGCATCAATGCCGTTCAGGCGATGGAAGGGACCGGGGGGGGGCGCCTGCGGGTTCAGACGCGGGCGGGCGTCTTGGCGGGGAAGGAGCGCGAGGGCGGGGTGCGGAGCCACGGAATGCTGCGGGACGGGGTCCGGTATGCGGCGGTCGACATCGAGGACACCGGGCCGGGGATCGAAGAAAACAAGATGGACAAGATATTCGACCCGTTTTTCACGACCAAGGCGACCGGGAAGGGGACGGGATTGGGGCTTTCGGTGGTGCGGAAGATTGTCGACCTGCACCAGGGAACGATCGAGATCGTGAACCGGGCGGAGGGCGGGGTGCGGGCCACCATCACGTTCCAGGCTGCGGAGGAAAGCGGCCTTCGGGAGCCGGGCGCGGCGGCAAATAGCTTGAAACAACGGGGAGAGAGGGGTTAATTCATAGCCGGCATGATGTCTCCAACGAAAATACTGGTGATCGACGACGAGCCTGATTTCTCGGCCTTGTTCAAGGAGAATCTCGAGGACTCGGGAAACTACGTGGTGGAGACCGAGTGCGATCCGTCGAAAGCGGTGGAGCGGGCGGAGGCGTTTCGGCCGGACTTGATCTTCGTGGACGTGGTGATGCCGGCGATGGACGGCGGGGACGTGGTGTCGGCGATCCGGGCCGCGCCGCGGTTCGCGCGGGTCCCGATCTTGATGCTGACGGCGCTGGTCGAGGAGGATCCCGACCGTCCAACCGGCGAGTCGGTGAGCGGCGGGCTCACGTTCGTCAGCAAGACGACCCGCCTCGACAAGATCCTCGCACTGATCGAGCGAAGCCTTGCGGGGAAGTAGGGGCGCGGTGGGCGTGGTGCGTGGTGCGGGGTCCTGGTGGAGGCCGTCGTTCCCTGAGGCGTTGGGTGGCGCGGGATGAGGGGGCGAGGAGCGGAGTGCGGGTGGAAACTTGCCTTGGCCGCCTCCGTCTTTCTGCTGTTTTCGTTGTCGTTGTCGTTGTCGTGCTCGTGCTCGTAATCGATCTTCTGCGGATGGCCGGATCCCCGGTCTCGACTACGATGACGACAACCGTTCGGCTCTCGCCTCACTGACAACGACAACGAACCGATCACACCATCAGACGCGCATGTCATCGGTGCAGATCATCCATCTGCCAACGCCACGCATCAGGCGCGAGCCCTTGCGAGTCGCCTGGATGCGATTGTTCGCTGTTCTTCCATCTATTTCGGCAATGGTGTGTTTGGCTTCGCAGCATCTTTTGGGTATGGGTTTTCCGCTCCAAACACCAACATGTCCGCTCGCTCTTCAACTACTACGAACGATTCGTCTACGTTCCCAGCGGCATCTTGGACTTCGCTAAGGTTCAAACTCAAGTGTCTAGCCAGAAAAGGATACGCCGCCATACGCTTGGATACTCCATAATCATGTTTCTCATCGGCGAAGTGAGCATTCTTGACGTTCTCGCCGGCGCCGTACATCTCGTAAACGTGCTTGATGTAGGGATACTCGACGCGGGGAGTGTACTTCGTCCAATCCGCGCCGTTGGAGATGATCAACTGGGGACGAGGTGCAGCAAGCGCTGCGATTTCGGCGTTGTTGGTCTTGTGTTTCGGCCCCTGGTGAATAGGCATGCCGCTTTCGCAAACACATCCCCCGAAGAAATGGGCGGAAACCTGGCACACGGGAACGCTCACCGCAATTCGGTCGTCGATTGCGGCAAGGATGAAGGTCTGAGTCCCCCCACCGGAACAGCCCGTCATGCCAATCCTCTTGGTATCTATGTCGGGCAGTGAGAGGAGAAAGTCGACCGCCCGAATGCTGTTCCATGTTTGTAGCCTGAGAACGTCCGGTGTTCTCTCGTGTGACCATCCGGCTTCCTTCCAGTCGCCATACCCAACCATGTCGTACAGGAGCACTGCAGCTCCCATGCGCGCAAGCACAG
>CAYPUM010000442.1:0-3636 GCA_964413545.1 uncultured Roseibacillus sp.
GGCGCGGGCCACCACGATGTCGCCATCCTTGATGTCCTCGAAGAGCACCATCGGGCTCAGCTCCGCCTCGTCCATCGACTCGCTCAACTTGAGCTTCCGGATCTTGTAGAACTGGCTCACCAGCTCCCTCTCGCTGGGATAGCCGAGGGCGCGGAGGAAAGTCGTCGCGAGAAACTTCCGGCGGCGGCGGCGGCGGTCCAGATACACGTAAAGCAAGTCGTTCGTGTCAAACTGGACCTCGAGCCACGACCCGCGGTCCGGGATGATCCGGAACGAATGCAGGATCTTCCCGTTCAGGTGAATCGACTTCTCGAAACAGATCCCCGGCGAACGGTGGAGCTGGGACACGATGACGCGTTCCGCGCCGTTGATCACGAACGTCCCGCGGCGCGTCATCATGGGCAGTTCGCCCATGTAGACCCGCTCCTTCTTGGTGCCCGTCTCGTCCTTCAGCCGGAAGGTCACGTAAAGCGCCGCGCTGAACGTCTCGCCCGAACGCAGGGCGTCGAGGGCCGTGATCTTGGGAAGCTCGATGTCGTAGGAGATGAAATCCAGCTCGATCGTCTCATCGTAGCTGGTGATCGGGAACACCTCCTTGAAGACAGCCTGCAGGCCGGTCTCGGTCCGCTCCGATGGCGCAATGTCCTGCTGCAGAAAATCCTCGTACGATTTGCTTTGAACCTCGATCAGGTTGGGCGGCTCAATGACTTCTTCGATGTCTCCGAAGTAGCGGCGGTCAGCCATGATGTTGTCAGTCAGTTTGTAGGGATCAGGGCCGGACCCCGGCGGGAGGCCGGCCGTTCTGGGTTCGCGGCGGGGCGGGCATTCCCCGCCCACGTCCGATCGGAGGGCTGCTCCGACCTCGGGAGTCCCCCCCGGCGGGGCGACTCCCGAGGTCGGACCAGGCGGGGCCCGGCCGGAGGGGCTCCTCCGGCCGGGACTCGACCGGTCTATTTGAGTTCGATTTTTGCTCCGGCGTCTTCGAGTTTCTTCCTGGCGGCTTCCGCGTCGTCCTTGTTGGCGCCTTCGAGCACCGGGGTGGGGGCGCTTTCGACGAGTTTTTTCGCGTCGGCGAGGCCGAGGCCGCTGGCGACTTCGCGCACGGCCTTGATGACCGCGATCTTGTTGCCGCCGATCTCGGCGAGGACGACGTCAAAGGAGGTCTTCTCCTCTTCGGGTTCGGCTTCCGCGGGCGCCGCGGCCGCGACGGCGGCGGCGGGCGCGGCGGCGCTCACCCCCCACTCGTCTTCCAGTTTCTTGACCAGTTCGGCCGCTTCCAGGATGGTGAGCTTGCCGAGTTCTTCTGCGATTTTGTCTATATCAGCCATTGTTTCGTTGTGGTGTCGTCGTTTACGGAGCTCCGTTTCGTTTAAGGGCACCAGCCGGTGACCCGACGAAGAACCATGTTTGTTTGCAAGCCACCGCCGCCGGAGCGGCCCTGGCTATCCGGATAAAGTCGTTCTGTGGTCTTAGTCCTCGCCAAATTTCGCCTTGAGGAGACGCGCCATGGAGGCGGCCGGCTCGTTGATGGTGCGCACCAGTTTCGAAGCGGGAGCATTGATGACACCCAGAAGCTGGCCGAGGAGGATTTCGCGCGGGGGGAGATCCGCCAGCGCCTTGAGTTGCCCCGCGTCCAGCACTTCGCCCTCGATGAGGCCGCCCTTCATTTCGGGCCGTTTGAACTCCCTGGCGAAGTTCTTGACGGCCTTGGCGGCCCCACAGACGTCCGAAGCCCCCGTGATGAAGGCGGTCTGGCCGATGAGCGTCTCTTCGAGCCCCGGCATCCCCGCTTCCCGCAAGGCGTGCTTCATGTAGCTGTTCTTGGCCACATGGCATTCCGCTCCGCCCTGCGCCAGCCGATTGCGAAGCTCGCTGAACTGCGGGACCGTCATGCCCCTGTAGTCCACCACCAGGACGAACGGCGAGCCGTTCACCCGCTCCCGCAATTCGTCAACAATGATCTGCTTGTCCGGATTCATGGCGATACGAAAACGTCAGTTGCGCGCGTAAAGGCTGCTGTCGAGTTTCAGCCCCGGACACATCGAGGCCGCAAGGGTCACGCTCTGGATGTAGTTGCCCTTGGCGGCGGGGGGTTTCGCCTTGATGAGGCTTTCGATCATCGCCATCGCGTTCTCGATCAACTGGGCGTCGGAGAACGAGGCCTTGCCGATGGCGGCCGAGATGTTGCCGCTCTTGTCGAGCTTGTAGTTGACTTTCCCGGCCATGACGGCCTTCACGGCGGCGGCCGTGTCGGGGGTCACGGTCCCCGTTTTCGGGTTCGGCATGAGCCCGCGCGGGCCGAGGATGCGGGCGATCTTGCGGACTTCCGCCATGGCGTCCGGGGTGGCGATGGCGGCGTCGAAATCAAGGAAGCCCTCCTGGACCTTCTTGATGAGGTCCTCGTATCCGACGTGCTGGGCGCCCGCCTCCCCGGCGGCCTTGGCCGCCTCTCCCTGCGCGAAGACCGCCACCCGCACGTTCTTGCCGGTGCCATGCGGCAACGAGACGCTGCCGCGCACCATCTGGTCGCTCTTCTTGGGATCCACCCCGAGATGGAACGAGAGAGTCACGGTAGGGTCGAATTTCGGCGGCGGAAGCTTCTTCAGCGCCCCGACTGCTTCATCAAGGGGATAGGTCCGGCCCGCTTCCACGAGCCCGACCGCTTCCCGGTATCTTTTGCTTCGGTTGGTTGACATGGTTTCGTCTTGCAGTGCCGGCGGACCGCTTGCGGCCCTCCTGCGGTTGTGATGCGGTCCCGCCTGCGGGGGAACCGGAAAGCGTCCTCACATTCCTTCAATTTCGAGCCCCATCTGCCGGGCCGTCCCGGCAAGGATCTTCGCGGCCTGCTCGGGGTCGGTCGTGTTGAGATCCGGCATCTTGGTCTTGACCACTTCGAGCAGCTTTTCCTTCGTGATCGAACCCACCTTCTGCTTGTTCGGCTCGCCCGACCCCGCCGCGATGTTGGCGGCCTTCTTCAGCAAGACCGCCGCCGGCGGCTGTTTCGTGATGAAGCTGAACGAGCTGTCGGCATACACCGTGATCACGGTAGGAAGCAGATCCCCCGCCTGCTGCTGGGTGGCGGCGTTGAAATCCTTGCAGAACTGCATGATGTTCACCCCCGCCTGGCCGAGAGCGGGCCCGACCGGCGGCGAGGGATTCGCCTGCCCGGCCTGAATCTGAAGCTTGATGATCGATTTGATTTCCTTTGCCATCTTTGAAGTCGGTTGTGCTCGTTGCCGGGTTTGACGCTCAGGCCCGTTCCACCTGCCAGAATTCCAGTTCGACCGGGGTGGAGCGCCCGAAAATGGTGACCGCCACCCGCAGCTTGCCCCGCTCCTCGTCGATCTCCTCGACCACCCCGGTCTGGCTCTCGAACGGGCCGTCGGCCACCTTCACCGAGTCGCCGGCCTCGAAACTGACCGCCGGCCGGACCGACTCCTCGCGTTCCTTGATCTGCGCCAGCATGCTGTCGACCTCCCGGGGCCGCATCGGGATGGGCCGGTCCTTGGTGCCGGCGAACCCGATGACACCTTCCATCTCCTTGATGAAATACCATGTGTCCTCGACCAGCTTGTTGTCCTCCGTCAGGAGGTTCATGTTCACGATGATGTAGCCGGGGTAGAACTTGCGCTTGGA
>CAYPUM010000443.1:0-3629 GCA_964413545.1 uncultured Roseibacillus sp.
CGCCCTGAACCTCATCCAGGCCTACGATCCGGAATGCGTCGTCTGCGGCGGCGGCATCATGGAGTCCGCGGACGCCATCCTTCCCGCGATCCGCCAGTTCGTGACCCGCC
This sequence comes from uncultured Roseibacillus sp., assembly GCA_964413545.1. GTDB lineage: Bacteria > Verrucomicrobiota > Verrucomicrobiia > Verrucomicrobiales > Akkermansiaceae > Roseibacillus_B. The sequence goes on from CAYPUM010000443.1 coordinate 111, forward strand.
ATGCCGTCCAGGCCGGCGGGCCGATCGACCTCCTCCCCGCCCAACTCGCCGACCAAGCCGCCTTGGTCGGCTGCGAGTGGATCTGGAATGCGCATCCCCGTCCGTGACATGACCCCGAATTACGACAAGTTTCCCTCCATCGACGTGCCGGGCGGGGAGGGACGCTGCGCGGTCGGCTGGGAGGCGGTGGCCGCCAGGCTGAGGGAGGCCATCGGGGCGCGCGGAGCCGATCGCACCGTGATCGCGATCGAGTGCTATGCCGGCGTGTGCGAAGACGAGATTCTCGATGCCCTCGAGGCCGGCCTCGGGAACGCGACCGTCGTGCGCACAGCCGGGGCGTTTCTGCCGGAAGCGGAAATCGACCGGCTGGTGGCGCCGTGCAATGGCGGCGACGACCCGATCTTCGGCTGGCTCACCAACCTGAAGATGGGCGACTTCCTCGATCGGGAGAAACTCGCCTCGCTGCGGGAGGCGATCGAGACCGCGGAGGGAACGATCCTCGTGGCGGGCGCGGGCGCCAGCCTCGTCCACCCCGGTGACCTCCTCGTCTACGCCGACCTTGCCCGTTGGGAGGCGCAGATGCGGATGCGCCGCGATGAGATCGCGAACCTCGGCACCTCCAACCACGCGTTGAAGTGGTCACTGCAATACAAGCGGGCCTACTTCACCGACTGGCGGGTCTGCGACCGATTGAAGCGCGAACTGATGGACCGTTGGGACTTCGTGCTCGACACCAACAAGCCGGGCGACCCGCGCCTGGCCGAGGGCGACGCGGTGCGCGAGGGCCTGCGCGCGGCGGCACGGCGGCCGTTCCGGGTGGTGCCCTTCTTCGATCCCGGACCGTGGGGCGGGCAGTGGATGCGCAAGGTCTGCGATCTCGACCCGGAACCGGAAAACTACGCGTGGTGCTTCGACTGCGTGCCGGAGGAGAACAGCCTGCTGCTGGACTTCGGCGGCACGCTCATGGAACTGCCGTCGATCAACCTCGTCTTCCACCAGCCGCGGGAGCTGCTGGGCGAGCAGGTCTACGCACGCTTCGGCGCCGAGTTCCCGATCCGCTTCGACTTTCTCGATACCATGGACGGCGGCAACCTTTCGTTCCAGGTGCACCCGCTGACCGACTACATCCAGCAGCATTTCGGGATGCACTACACGCAGGACGAGTCGTACTACCTGCTCGATGCGGGCGACGACGCCGGCGTTTACCTCGGCCTTCGCGAGGGCATCGAACCGGAGGCGATGATCGACGACCTGCGGGCGGCACAGTGCGGCGACAAGGCCTTCGACGACGCGCGCTTCGTCAACTGCTTCCCGGCGAAGAAGCACGACCACTTCCTGATCCCCGCCGGCACCTGCCACTGCAGCGGACGCAACAGCATGGTGCTCGAGATCAGCACCACGCCCTACATCTTCACCTTCAAGCTCTGGGACTGGGGCCGGCTCGGCCTCGACGGACTCCCCCGCCCCATCAACATCGAGCGCGGCCTTCCCAACATCCAGTGGGAGCGCACCGAATCGTGGGTGAAGGAGAACCTCGTCAACCGCATCGTGGAGATCGCCTCCGGCGACGGCTGGCGCGAGGAACGCACCGGCCTGCACGAGCTCGAGTTCATCGAAACCCGCCGGCACTGGTTCACCGGAACCGTCGCCCACAACACCGGCGGCGGGGTGAACGTCCTCAACCTCGTCGAGGGACGCGAGGCGGTCGTCGAGAGCCCGACCGGGGCCTTCGCTCCCTTCGTCGTCCACTACGCCGAAACATTCATCGTCCCCGCCGCCGTAGGTGACTACACGATCCGCCCCCACGGCGAAGCGATCGGCGCTGAGTGCGCGACGATGAAGGCATTTGTGAGAACGTGAACACAATGAGCTCCACCCCGCCAACAACCAGTTCCGTCCATCGCTCCCATCTGCCGTTCCTCATCTTCCTCTGCTTGACGGCTGCCCTGGGCGGATTGGTGTGGGGCTTCGACGCGATCGTCATTTCCGGCACCACCGACGCCGTCAAGGAGCAGTTCACGCTCTCCACCATCATGGAGGGGTTCTTTGTCAGCTCCGGCATTCTGGGCGCCATCATCGGCTCCGCCATGGCGGGTCTGCTGGCGGACAAGTTCGGACGCGCGCGCAACCTGCTCCTGGCAGCGGTCTTGATGTGGCTCTCCGCCGTCGGCAGCGCCTTCGCCGGAACGATCGAGCTGCTTGTTCTCTCCCGCTGGCTCGGCGGCCTGGGCGTCGGCATTTCCGCGATGATCTGCCCGCTCTACATCTCGGAGATCTCACCCGCCCACCTGCGCGGACGGCTCGTCACCCTGTTCCAGTTTGCGATCACGGCGGGCATCATGATCGCGCTCTTCAGCAACCTCGGCATCACGCGATGGGTCGCTTCGATGGGCGGCGGGATCCAATCCGATTTCCTGAAACGGTTCATCGTGGATGAGACCTGGCGCTCCATGTTTGCCTCGGAGCTCATTCCCGGCACCCTCTTCCTGGTCCTCGCCGCCTTTCTTCCCGAGAGCCCCCGCTGGCTGGTCCGGGCAGGACGCGACCAACGCGCTCAACAGGTCTTGAACCGCATCTTCGCCACCGGAGCAGATGAGGTGCTGGAAGCCATCCGCGAGGCCATCTCGGCCGAAATGGCCGGGAAACAGCACTTCCTCGCCGTCTTTGCCCGCAAGTATCGCAGGCCGCTCATCATCGCCGTGCTGCTGGCGGCCTTCGCCCAGGTCAGCGGAATCAACAGCGTGTTCTACTACGGCACCTCGCTCCTGAAGGAAGCCGGCCTCAAGGACGACGGCGCCTTCAGCGGCATGGCCGTCATCGGCTTCTTCAACATGATCTTCACGGTCATCGCGGTCCTCTTCGTCGACAAGCTCGGACGCCGCAACCTCCTCCAGATCGGCACCATCGGAGTGGTCGTCTGCCTCATCGAGATCAGCGCCACCTTCGAGAACGGCAATCGAACCCTCTTGATTGTCCTGATCTGCAGCTTCGTCGCCTTCTTCGCCTTCTCCCTTGGTCCCATCAAGTTCATCTTCGCCTCGGAGATCTTTCCCACCAACGTCCGGGCCCATGCCGTGTCCCTGGTCATCCTGACGATGTGGAGCTCCGACTGGCTCGTGACGCAACTCGTCCCCTACCTGCGCGACGAGTTCGGCATCCCGGCCATGTTCCGCATCTTTGCCCTCTGCGTCGTCCCCCAGATCATCCTCATCTGGAAATGGATGCCCGAAACCGCCGGGCGCTCGCTGGAGGAAATCGAACAGTTCTACCATTAAGAGCCATGCAGAGCCGATCGTCCCTTCTGTTCACCGGCATCAAATGGCCCGCATTCAAGCGGGCCCACGACTCAAGGAGCGCCGCCCTCTCGCCGGTTGCACCCCCCCTACCCCAGCTTGCCCTTCGAAGCCTTGGCGGAGAGGGGCGCCCCGAAGCGCCGTGAAAGCAGTCTGCAGGGGTCACTGTGCAGGGGTCAGGTGATAATTCTTGCAAGAATGGTCTTCTTCAGCCGCTTCATCGTCC
>CAYPUM010000444.1:0-3618 GCA_964413545.1 uncultured Roseibacillus sp.
CTTCACCGCCCACCCCACCGAGGCCGCCCGCCCGGTGGTGCTGGAGAAAATCCGGCGCCTGGGGCTTTTGCTTTCGGCGCGCCAGCAGTGCCCCGCGGCCGGTCCCGCCGGGGATGAAAACGAGGAGGCCCTCCGGCGCACCCTCGAGACGGGCGAGGCTGTTTACTATTCGCGCAGTAGAAAAGAACTCTGGCACAAGGGCGCCACCTCGGGGAACACGCAGGCGGTGCGCGAGATCCGCACCGACTGCGACCAGGACGCCCTTCTGCTCTACGTCGACCAGCGGGGCCCCGGGGCCTGCCACACCGGCCGCCGCTCCTGCTTTTACCGCAGGGTCGTCCCCGGCAACCCCGCCACCCTCGAGTTCCGCGAGGCTGCGGGAGATTGAACGGAACTCGCCGCTGGTCAGCGCAGATACCGGTTCACCAGACTCTGCGGGAGGGCGTCCCGGTTGTTTTCCGCCCAGACGCGGGCCGCGGCGGCGTCCTGCCGCATCCAGCTCCGCAGGTAGCGGTGGTAGTAACCGATCTGTGACCTCTCGTTCGCAAGCTGCGAAATGAAGTCGAGCGAAACGGCCGGGTCGCGCTCGTAGGCCTCCGAAATGAAGATGCGTTTCGCGCCGTCCAGATCCGGGTTGTCCCCCAGCCCCGCCAGCCATGCGGCGGCTTCGGCCGGGTCCGCTCGGGCGTAGTGCCGCGCCACGCCCTCGGCCGCCTCGGTCCGCGTGTCCTCGGGCAGTGACTCCACCCACTGCATGGCGCCCTCGAGGTCCTGCCGGGCCCAGCGGTCGGAAACGATCTCCGAAACATCCCGCCGGGTCTCGCGCTCGCCCAAGGCCGCATTCCATTCACCGGCCCGCACCGGATCCATCTCCGCAAGGTTGTCCGCGAGCCGGCGCGACGCCTCGGACTGCAGATCCGCTTCCCCGATCCCCGCGATCCATTCCGTCGCATAGTCAAATCCATACTGCATCACATACGGCTGGATCGATCGCAGACTGCGGCTCCGGGTGTCTCCGGGCTCGATCTGCAGGAGGAAATCCTTCCCCAGTTCGGGGCTCATCGAGGCGATCCCCCGGATCGCGCCCACCAGCCAGTTGTTGACGCGTCCCTCGTCGGGAGCCTCCACCGCCCACTCGAAGGCGGCCTGCGGGTTCATCGTGGCCCATGCGCCAACCGCCGTTTCACGCTCCCAGTCCTCGGCGCCGTGTTCCTGCAGATGTCCCAGCGCTTCCAGCGGGTTCCGCTCCACCCACGCCTGAAGCACAAGGGAACGCTCCGCTCCCCGCACCTGTGCTCCGGGTGGCTCCGAGAGCCGGGCGTAGACGTCGGCGAAGCGATCGTCGGGAAGCCGATCGAGAAAACTCAGCAAACGCTGGGCCCGCTCCAACCGGCTGTCGCTGTCCAGAATGAACTGCAGGTGATGCTCGAGATCCCCCGAAAGATCCCCTGCGTCCGGCCACGACGGCCTCTGGCTCTTGCCGCGGACCACCCTCGTCGCGCCACCGCTCATGCCGGGCCCGGCCCGCTCCGGGCGAAGCCATCCCGCCGCCGCAAGTCCCTCGCGGTCCGGCCGCCCCGTTTCCCCGGAAGACGTCGCGTTGTTCCTCCCGATCACGAATCCCGCCGAGAGCGCCACGGCAAACACCGCCCCTCCCCACGCCCAGCCGGGAACCCTCGAGAAATCCATCGCTGTGAAACTAACGCCTCTCTGCCAGCCGATGTTTCACCCAATCGTCCCGGGGACTCTATTCAGCATCGCATTCATGGTGTCACTTGAAGGAGGATTCTGACGCCGGTCTTCTTCCCGGGTTTCGCGCAAGAGCGTCTTTGGATCCAGGAAGCGGCCCGTCCCTCCGCCGGACGGGGCCCCGGGGGCGGGCTGAAAGTCTCCGCGCTGCGGGGCGTATTCTCCCGTGCCGCTCGCCTCGCGGCGGGATGGCTGATCCTGATTCGTCTCCAACCGATGCTCCTCCGATTCGTCGCGATCCTCCTCGCGTGTAGTCCGGCTCTGCTCCCGGCCGAGCCCCTCAACGTTGTCTTCATCCTGGCCGACGACCTCGGCTACATGGATATCTCGCCCAACAACCCGGAGACCTTTTACGAAACGCCCCACCTGCAGCAGCTTGCCGCCTCCGGGATGCGCTTTACCAACGGATACGCGGCCTGTCCGGTCTGTTCGCCGACCCGTTCCTCGATCATGACGGGCCAATACCCGGCTCGCACCGCCAATACCGATTTCTTCGGCGGCCCCAATGGCCACGCCCGCATCCCCGACGATTACGATCCCGCCAAACATGGCAAGTTCGGGCATCACGCAAAACGTCCCGTGCGCCCCGCCCCGTATCTGAACCACCTCGCCCGCGGCCACACCACCCTCGCGGAGGCCCTCAAGAATCACGGATACGCCACGCACTTCGCCGGCAAATGGCATCTCGGCGGGAAGGGATCGCTCCCGACCGACCACGGCTTCGATGCCAACAAGGGGGGCACCCACCGGGGCGGCCCCTATACCGGAAAAAAGTACTTCTCCCCCTACAACAACCCGTATCTCTCGAATGGGCCCGACGGCGAACACCTCCCGGACCGCCTCGCCGCCGAGACCGCCGAATTCATCGCCTCCCACAAAGACCAGCCCTTCCTCGCATACCTCAGCTTCTATTCCGTCCACACCCCCCTCATGGGACGCCCCGACCTCGTGAAAAAATACGAGGCCAAGCGTAAAAAGCTCGGCCTCAGGAACAAGACCGGCTTCGACCACCCCCGCAAGGTCCGCCTCGTCCAGGAACACCCGGTCTACGCCGCGATGGTCGAGGCGCTGGACCTCGCCGTGGGAAAGGTCCTCCGCGCCCTCGATGAGAACGGCGTCGCGGACCGCACCCTCGTCATCTTCTTCTCGGACAATGGCGGCCTCTCGACCTCCGAGGGCTCGCCGACCTCGAACCTCCCCCTCCGCGCCGGCAAAGGCTGGCTCTACGAAGGCGGCATCCGTGAGCCTCTCCTCATTCGCTGGCCCGGCCATACCAAGCCCGGCTCGACCTGCGACGCGCCGGTCCTCTCGACCGACTTCTTCCCCACCATCCTCGAAGCGGCCTCCCTCCCCCTCCTGCCCGGCCAGCATCGCGACGGTGCCAGCCTCGCGCCGCTCCTCGACAATCCCAAGGGGCCCTTCGCTCCCGGCCGCGCCCTCTTCTGGCACTACCCGCACTGGGGCAACCAGGGCGGCATCCCCGGCGCCGCCCTGCGCGACGGCAAATGGAAGCTTGTTTCATGGGACTGGAAGAAGGACTGCGAACTCTACAACCTCGCCGACGACCCCGGCGAGAAGAACAACCTCGCGGAGCGGTTCCCGGAACGCGCCGCCGCCATGCGCAAAAAAATCGAAGCCCTCCGCAAGGAGACCGGCGCCTTCCCCACCTTTCCCGATCCCGATCTCAAAAAGGATTCCTTCCAGAGTTGGTAATTGACCGTCCTCGATGCAAGATCGGCGAGGACTCCGGAGTATTTTTCAGTCAGCGTCCCCTTGCGCCGCCATGAGTCCCCGCACCCTCGTTCCCGTTCTCGACAAGCCATGAATCGCCTTCTCCCTCTCTTCTGCCTCGCCGCCCTTTGTTCCGCC
>CAYPUM010000445.1:0-3613 GCA_964413545.1 uncultured Roseibacillus sp.
TCCGGGTGGGCAAGCTGTTCCGGCGCCGCGTAGAGCAGGGCGTCCGTGAAAGGCAGGGACTCGATTCCGGGCATCAGCCCCTGCATGTAGTCGGCGAGCAACAGTTCGCCGTCGGTGTCGAAGAAAACATTGCCCGGCTTCAGGTTGCCATGCACCACCCGCCGCCGATGGAACTCGGCGAGGACCTGCGCGAGGCGCCGGACCAGCATCCACGAACTCCGCTGTCCCAAATACTCTTCCAGCCGAAGCTGGAGGGTGCGCGGAGCGTAGCGGACCCCGATCCCCTGGACGATGCGGTCCGCCATGAGCCCGCCCACGAGCACCAAGGGGACTCTGTCGAGCGAGAAGGCTTTCAGCGGGACCGCGGCTCTGGGAGGGGCCGAACGGTAGAGGCGGCGGATGCGATTCTCGATGAGTTCGGGATTGCAGGCCCGGGGATCGAGGGCCTTCACAGCGACCACTTCGCCGGAATCGCGCCGGGCCGCGAAGACCGACCCGCACGCTCCCTTCCCGATCAGGGTTTCGACTTGGTGGCCGGGGATGTCGAGAGCGCTCATTGGCGGCAGACGTTTCGTCCGCTACGATCGGTCTCTGCTTGTCATGAAAGGGCGGTTGAGATCAAGGCGCAATAACAGCGATTAAGCTTTTTCAGCGTCTCAACCTCTAAATCATCTTAACATCCAAGTTCCGGAAACGCCATAAAAATCCACCGGTGTTCCGGGCATGGGCAGGGCGGCAAGCCACCGGCGCCGTCGGGAGCCGGGACCCATCCCGGGCGAATCGGGTTTGCGCTTGCATGCGGATAATGGTCGTGTTCGGCCGGGAAACGCAACCGGGCGGAATCAATCCTTGCTGAAGCGCGAGGGAGCAAGGCACTCGTTTTGGCCGAATCCCGCGAACGGAGCGTCGGAAGCGGTTCCGCGTCACTCCGAAATCAAGAACGGGCGCGCTCGGAGGATCTGTCGCAAGCTGGGAGTTCCGGACCCATGACTCGCGGGCTGAGGCATGCCTCGCCCTTCTTGCGCGCGTCACAGGGTCTGTGAATACGCGCTGGCCTGTCCGCCGGCTCTCCTGTCCCGGAGGGACGGATCATACCAGCCTCGCACGCCGGTGCCGGGTTATGGGGCGCCCGCTTACTTCGAGTTGTCGAAGGCCATGCCGGGTTTGCTGAACGCGACGTGGTTGTGGTAGGTGGCGAATTCCGTGACGATGGCGCCCTCGGCTCCGGCGCGCTGGAAGTGCCATGATTCCGGGTCCACGAGCGCATAGAGCTGTCCGGACTTGGCGGTGCGCTTGGCGACGAACTTCGAGCGGAACCAGTCCTCACCCCAGCCCCACGGCCGTTCCTTCACGGGCATTTCGGAGATCGGGATCTCGTCGCCGGCGCGCTTGTATTCGCCGAAGAACTGGACTTCGCCGTATCGCACCTGCCAGTGTTCCATCTTGGGCCCGTATCCTTCGGGTCCGCCGACGTGGTTGTGCTCGGGGAGCATTTGTCCGGGCAGGAGGAAGATCTCGTGGCCGAGGTATCCGAACTTCTCGTCCTCGAACTTGCCGTCGTATTTTTCTCCGCCGACGGTGCCGTAGGTTCCTTTCTGGTTGATCCAGAAGACGCCGCCCATTCCAAGCTTTGCGAAGTCGCCCTGGAGGAAATCGCACACCCAGAAGTCGTCGCCGCGCAAGACCTCGGGGATGGGGTAGTTGAAGCGTTCCATCATCTTGAAGTATGCTGCTTTCGCCGCTTTGGGGTCGAAGGCGGTCTTCTGGTAGAAGCTCTTGCTGGAGGCTGCGGCGGCGGCGCCCGCGGTGGACGAGGCCAGCACCGCGCCGCCCACGGTCTTGAGACAGGTCCGGCGGCTCATGGGATCGGGAGATGGTTGTTCTTTCATTGGATTGTGGCTGGTTGTTGCTTTCGTTGGTCAGGGAGTCAGGAGAGCGGGCGCTGGTCAAGTCTTGCCGGGATCGGGGCACTGCAAGCCCTCGGCGAAGCCCTCCAGGATGAGGGCCATCGAGGTGGCGCCGGGGTCGGCGTGGCCGAGGACGCGGTCGCCGAGGTTGCGGGCTCGTCCGAACTTGGCGCGCATCTCGCGGGTGCGATCGGCGCCGGTGCGGGCGGCGCTGGCGGCGAGTTGCAGCAGCTCGGCGGGAGGTTTGGCGGTTTCGTGTTGTGCGAGCGTTTCGGCGGCGGGGAGGAGGGCGTCCATCATGGTGCGGTCGCCCGCCTGCGCCTTCGAGTGCTTGTGCATGGCGGACACGCCGTTCCGGATGAGGGCGGACAGGGCCGGGGCGTCGAACTTCGCGGGCTCGTCGAGATCATGGCTCATGCCGGTGAAGAACGAACCGAGGAGCGGGCCGGTCGAGCCCCCCGCGGTGGACATGATGGCCCAGCCGGCCTTTTTGAGTTGCTCCTTGAGGCCGGCCTCGGCGTTTTGGTTGACCGCCTGTTCGAGGGCATCCATGGCGCGCAGCATGGCGGCACCGTGGTCGCCGTCGCCGGTGGCGCTGTCGAGTTCCGTGAGGATAGCGTGTCCGTCGCGGATCTTCGCCGCCGCCCCGCGGAGCATGGCGACGATCTCGTCGGGGCCGAGGGTTTCTTTCATGGCCGGTGTCCTCTTTGGATTCCGAACCTTCCGGAACCATCATGGAAGGCGGTCAGCGGACGGTCCACGAGGGAGTGTCGCAGGGGGCCTTCCAGAGGTCGAGCAGTTCGTCGTCCATCTTGGCGGCGAACATCTGGAAGCCGGCCATTTCCTGGACCGTCAGGAGTTCGCCGACGTGGCTCGCAGCGATCGTGATGCCCTGCTCGTCGAGATACTTCTTCACGCCCTTCATGACGATGTAGAGTTCCATGAGGGTGGTGGAGCCGGCCCCGTTCAGGATCACGAGGAGGCGGTCTCCCTTCTTGGCGTCGACGGCCTTGAGGAGGCGCTCCATCATCAGGGCGGCGGTCTGGCCGGCGCTGAGAATCTTGCAGGGTCCGGTGCCGGCTTCACCGTGCTGGCCCATCCCGATCTCCATCTCGTCCTCGGCGAGTTCGAAGAGGGCCTCGCCGGTGGCGGGATGGGTGGCGCCCTTCATGGCCACCGCGAGGGTCGCCATCTGGTTGTTGAACCGCTCTGCAATGGCGGCGACCTCGTCGAGGCTCCGCCCCGCTTCAGCCGCCGCTCCGGCGAGCTTGTAGAGCGGGACGCAGCCCACCAACCCGCGGCGGTCCGCTTCGGGGGCGTCCGGTCCGGCCGCGATGTCCTCATGGGTGAGGATCTTTCTCACCTTGAGCCCCTCCTCTTCGGCCATCTGCATGGCCATGTCGGCGCTCAAGACGTCTCCGGCGTGATTCAACACCACGAACAGGGTTCCCGCCTCGCGGTTGGCCTGACGCAGTGCTTCGACGACCGGCGGCGGCCCGGGCGCGGCGAAAATGTCGCCCGCCACGCTGATGTCGAGCATGCCTTCGCCGACGAATCCGCTCAGGGCCGGTTCATGGCCCGCTCCGCCGAGGGTGACCAAGGCCACCTTGTCCGGCGACTTCGGGCGGGCTCGCGTCACGAGCCGGTCGGGGCTGACCGCGATCTTGTCGCCGGCGCGAGATGCCGAGAGGAGCGGCCACAACGAG
>CAYPUM010000446.1:0-3607 GCA_964413545.1 uncultured Roseibacillus sp.
GCCAATCGTTCGCTCCGGCGGGACAAGCCCGCCGGGGGCGTTGTGCGGGTGGCAGGATGGTCTCTTTCGCCAATTCCATTCCTTGATCCAGGAATGGCAAACGCCCCGGGATGTGCGGGCGAACATGCGGGAATGGCTTGACTTTTTCACAGGGATCAGGCAATCCGGGCTCTCAGGGCAAATTCCCGGGTTTACGTCCCGGGTTTCCAGCGTCCTGTGGAGGGGGTGGTCCTCCCAGCCTTGCATCCCCGCGAGCGACTCTTCCTTGTTGTGCCCCTTGTCCGTTATCCGAAACACCCGGTAATGCGGGCCGGTTTATCCCGGCCGCGGCCGGAAGCGACTTTCTCTTAGAACGATGGATTCCCTGAATTGGCTCTGGTATACAAGCTATGTCGTCGTCCTGGTCGGCTTGTCGGGTTATGGATGCCATCGGCTGTGCATCATCTATTTGTATTTGAAGCATTCGAGGCGCCGGCCCCGGATCGCGCGCCGCTTTGATGAGCTTCCGCGGGTGACGGTGCAACTGCCGGTTTTCAACGAGATGCATGTGGTTCGGAGGTTGCTGGATGCGGTCGTGCGCCTCGACTACCCGCGGGATCGGCTGCAGATCCAGGTGCTTGACGATTCGACGGACGCCACGACCGGGATTTCGGAGGCGGAGGCGGCGCGGCTGGGGCGCGAGGGATTTGACATCGAGTGCGTGCACCGGGTGGACCGGAGCGGCTTCAAGGCCGGGGCCCTCGAGAACGGCCTGAAGACAGCCACGGGCGAGTATATCTTCATTCTTGACGCCGATTTCGTTCCCAAGGCCGACGTCCTTGAGAAAACGATCCATTACTTCACGGACGAGCGGATCGGGATGATCCAGACCCGCTGGGGGCACCTGAACCGCACCTACAACCTTCTGACGCGGGTTCAGGCAATGTTCCTCGACGGGCATCTCGAACTGGAGCAGACGGCCCGGAATCGGAGCGGGCGCTTTTTCACCTTCAACGGCACGGCGGGCATCTGGCGGCGGGAGTGCATCGAAGACGCCGGCGGATGGGAGCACGACACCCTGACGGAGGACATGGACCTCAGCTATCGCGCGCAGCTGCGCAACTGGAAGTTCATCTTTCTGAACGAAGTCGAGACGCCGGCCGAGCTTCCGGTGGACATGGACGGGTTCAAGACCCAGCAGCACCGCTGGACGAAGGGATCGATCCAGGTATGCAAGAAGGTGCTTCCCGCGATCTGGCGGAGCCGGTTTCCGCTGCATGTGAAGCTGGAGGCGACGGCGCACCTGACGGCGAACTTTGCATGGTTGCTGCTGTTGGTGCTGTGCTTTCTGATTTTTCCGAACATGAAGTACCAGCCTGATTTCGCGGGATGGCTGAAGCTGTTGATTCACGTGCCGATCTTCCTGTTTGCGTCCGGCTCGGTGGTGATGTTTTACCTTGTATCGCAGAAGGCGTTGCGCCCCGCGGCGTGGTGGCGGGAGGTCGTTTACCTGCCGTGTCTGCTGGCGCTCGGGATCGGGATGTCGATCAACAACGCCCGGGCGGTTCTTGAAGCCGTCTTCAACCAGCAATCGGGATTTGTGAGGACTCCCAAATACGGGATCGGGGGCCATGGCAAAGGGGGCTCGTCATGGCGGCAAAGCAGCTACAAGGCGATCAAGTCGGTCACCCCGGTGGTGGAGTTCGTGTTCGGGTGCTTTTTCCTCTTCGTGGTATTGGACGCGCTGCTGAGCGGCAACTGGCTTTCCTTCGTTTTCCTGCTTCCCTTTCCGGTGGGATTCTTTTACACTTCCGTATCATCGTTCGCGAACAGCTGGGCTGATGCGGCGGCTCGCCGCGGTCAGGCCGAGTAGGGCGCCACGAACATGTGTTGATGGATCGATGCCTCTGTCGGAATTGCCGAGTCGAAGTTTCCTGATACTTGGCGCCTCTGCCGCGGTTTTGGTGTTGAGCGGCTGCGGGACGGCGCCGGACCGCGATCACAAGGTTCTGGTGAGCGTGCGGGACCAGCGTCTGTTGTTGACGAAAAACGGCACGCCGGTGAAGAGCTATCCTGTTTCGACCTCGAAGTATGGGCTGGGAGACCGGCCCGGCAGCAGGCGCACGCCGCTTGGCCGGATGGAAGTGGCCCGGAAGATCGGATCCGGCGCGCCAGCCGGGGCGGTGTTCAAGAGCCGGCGCCGGACGGGGGAGGTCCTGAAGCCCAACTCGCCGGGCCGCGACCCGATCGTGTCCCGCATTCTGTGGTTGCGGGGCAGGGAGCGCCAGAACCGGAACGCCTTCCAGCGCTTCATCTATATCCATGGCACGCCGGAGGAGTGGCGGGTTGGCCAGCCGGCGAGCTACGGCTGCATTCGCATGAAGTCGCGGGATGTGATCGACCTCTACAGGCGCATCGGGGTGGGAGCGGAGGTTCAGGTGATCCGGGAATCGTTTTTCAGGAGCGAGGAGGGGCAGAAGCACTATGCGCGGCACGCGCCGGGTTCCGGGAAGGCGTCCCGGAAGGCCCTTCCGATCGGCGAGGGGGTCTGAAAGCCGGGTGCGGGCTTGACAGGGGGGGATTCGGGCGTATTTTCGCCGTCCCTCAAACACAGGTCGATGGCGAATACGAAATCAGCTCTGAAACGGGACCGGCAGACGAAACGGCGCACGGAACGGAACAGGATGCTCCGCTCGAAGGTGAAGACCCTGCGACGGAAGACGGTGGAAGCGGCCCGGGCGGGAAAGCAGGAGGAAGCTGAAGCGGGCCTGAAGGAGCTGATGTCGGCGGTGGACCGGGCTCAGAAGAAGAGCATCCTGCACCGCAACAAGGCGGCCAACCTGAAAAGCAAGGCGGCCAAGGCGGTCAAGGAGTCGGCCGCCTCGTGACGGCTTTGCGGTTGCGCGATACCGGCGTTTGAAGCTATCATCTGTTTGTGAACGAGGATCCGAGCAGCCGGCGGCTGGAAAAGGCGCAGCAGATCGCGTCGAGTCCGGGAGATTACGAGGTCTGCGAGGGCTGCGAGTCGATCGTGGCGTGCGGCACGCTGATGTGTCCGAACTGCCACGGGTATCGGTTTGACGGTGATCCGACGCGGGTGGTTGACCAGGCGTTGTTGCTGGGCTCCCGCGAGAAACGCTCCGTGACGGCGGAGGATCTTGTGTGAAGCTCACTCCTTGGCGGGGTCGTAGAAGATTTTGATTTCGGGTTTTTCTTCCCCGAGGAGTTGCTGGGCGCGGAGAAGGGCGTCGCGGGTGGAGAGGTTGGGATTGCTGGGGCGGCTGAGGAAGATATTGGATTGTCCGGCATGGCGGTCGGCGTCTTCCTGAAGGGTTTCGAGGACGCCGGAGTTTTTGAGGACGCGGTAGACTTCGCGGGTGGCGCCGGAGACGATGATGTGGCGGTCGTGTTTGCGGGCGAAGCGGATGAGGTCTTCGAGGGCCATGACGCTGGTGGCGTCGAGGTGATGGGCGTTTTTGAGGCGCAGGATGATGATTTTCAGGTTTTCGTCGACCACGGTGCGCTGGATCTGGGTGCGGAAGAGTTCGGCGGCTCCGAAGAAGAGGTCGCCCTCGACGTGAACGATGGAGATCGCGGGGTTGGGGCGCTTGCGTTTTTCGCCGAGTTC
>CAYPUM010000447.1:0-3586 GCA_964413545.1 uncultured Roseibacillus sp.
GCCGCCGCGCTTGACGATCAGGCCGACGTGCGAGGTGTAGCCGTATTTCCATGTCGAGGTGATGGCGCAGATGTCGCCGTCGCGCAGGCGGCTCTCGACGGCGCGGACGCGGGATTTCGGGATATGGTAGACGGGCAGGCGGGAGACGCGGCGTTCGACGGCGGTGATCCCGGGGATCAGGGAGCGGTTGTTGCGGAGGTAACGGTATTGGCGCCATGAGACCGTCATTTCGCGGATCTCGCGGCGGAGGCGTTCGGGGCCGGGCAGGCTGCGGGTGATGTTCACCGCGAGCCCGCGCCGCTCGTTGTCGTGGAAGACCTCCTCGAGGTGGTGCATCCGGCTGAGGTAGTTGCCGTTGCAGCGTCCGCCGCGGTAGCGTTCGAGTTCGATCATGTGGAGCAGGTCCTCGGGGCGGTAGAGGTCCGGCTTGTAGGTGAGGAGGCGCGCCATTCCGAGGGCGTTCTCGTAGAACGTCCAGCAGTCCATGCCGTGGAGGTTCACGACGGGGCTTTCGATGCGGTTGTCGACTTCGAGGGTGTAATTGACGTAGGGCGTGCCGAGCATGGCCCGGCCGAACTCGACGGTGCGCATTCCGAGGGGCAGGCGGCGCCATTCGTTGCGCTGGGCGCGGGCCATCAGGGCGTCGAATTTGCTCCGGCCCTTGAAGACGGTGGACATCGGCAGCCGCGGCTTGCTCGGCGGCGTCACCGAGTGGAAGGACGCCGAGACGCGCACTGCCTGCGGGCTCGCCTCGTTCATCATCGCCGGTTGCGAACACCCTGCCGTCACGACGGCCAACACCGCCGCCCCGCACTGAAGACCCGTCTTCCCGCACATTGCATCGAGCCTACCATGGTCCGTTCCCGAGTGCGAGCCCGGATCGCCCCCCTGGGGCAGGAGGGTGGATTCCAACCTGCGAGAGGGGGCCTTCGCCGGAGGTTGGCGCGAGTTCCGCCGGGGAAGGCGGGCTGGAAACCTGCCGGGACCCTTCGAGGCTGGAAACCTGCACGACTGCTCAGGGCGTGCTTGGGAGGAGCTGGGACGTGAAGATGCGGTGTTCGAGGTTTTCGAGGGCGTGGTTGGCGCGGAAGGCGGCGTAGGCGAAGCCGAGGAGGGCGGCGAGGACGTATCCGAGGCCGTAGTAGGCCTGGCCGGAAATGAGGGTGAGGAGGGTGACGGCGGCGTTGGCGCCGAAGAAGATGAGGGTCGCAAGGACCGCCCCGCGGCGGTCGTCGAAATAGAAGAGGACCGTCAGGAGGGCAAGAAAGAGGATCAGGAAGCAGGAGCCGACGAGGGTGACGCGGAGCACGCCGATCTGGTATGCGCCGAGGCCGAGGAAGCCGGAGAGGCGGTCGGCGAAGACGACGAGGAGGATGGTGGTGAGACCCTGCACGCGGGCCAGCAGCGAAATGCCGTCGCGGAGGGCGCCGGTCATGCGGTCCTTGATGGTTTCGAGGGTGGAGAGGGCGCCTCCGCCGTTGAGTGACTTGAAGTAGTCGCGGAAGTGTTCGGCGAAGCCGGTTTCGAGCTTCAGGCAGAAGACGGCCATGCCGGGCACGATCGAGAGGATGCTGAGGTAGACCGCCACGTCGTAGTCGGGCGCGGAGTAGATGAGGCCGGCGACGCGGGCATGGTCCGGCGCGAACCACCAGAAGAGCAGTTTGTCGATCCAGATTCCGGCGTTGTAGAACAGTCCCGCGAAGGCAAGGAAGGGGAAGCGGAGGAAGGACCGGAAACAGGAGAAGTCGAGGAGGCGCCCGGAAGGGGGCAGCTCGCGGTAGAGGGACGCAAACAGAAGGAGAAAGAGCAGGAGGTGACCGCCGACGAAGCCGAGGAGAGCCTGCGCGGGCTCGCCGGGCCGCAGCTCGACGAGCGTGACGGCCAGCAGACAACTGGCGCCGTACCCGCAGAAGAAGGCGAAGAGGATCGACCCGTAATGCTTGAGCGCGCCAAGGTAGTTGGCGGTGATGAAGACGGCGGCGACGAGGACCGAGAGGGCCACTGCCGAGGCTTGAAAGAGCGGCGAAGCCGGCACCCCGAGAAAGAAGAAGGCCGTCGAGCCGGACGCCGCGAGAATGACGACCACCGTGAGTCCGGCGAGGTAGGACGGCAGGATGCGCTCGGGCCGTTCCTCGGAAAAGGCGTCCGCCGCATGCCGGGTCAGGACGAGCGACGGCGCGCCGGTCAGGATCAGCATGAAGGCATAGATATGCGTGACCGACGAAAGGATGAGCTGCCGGTCCGCGTCGTCGGTGATGCGCTGCAGAAAGACTCCGAGGGCGGCGATCGAGATGATGGAGATGATCCACGGTCCGCTCGTGATGAGGCCGGAGGCGGAATAGGCCTTGAGCGTTCCGAGGAAGGTGTCGTGCCGCTGGAGGCGTCTGAGTTCGAAACCGATGCCGGCCATGACGGATCAGGGGGTTGGGGCTGGGGAGCGGAAGGGGTGATGATAGAGGTCGCGGTATTGGCGGACGATGTCCTGCTGGCGGTAGGCGGCGCGGACGCGTTGCAGGCCGTGGGCGCCAAGGGTGCGCCGAAGGACGGGATTATCGGCGAGCTGGATCAGGGCGGCGGCGGTGGAGGCGGGATCGGCGACTTCGGTCACGATGCCGGATGGTCCGATGCCGGGGGCTTCGGGGAGGGGCTGGGCGAGGAGTTCGCGGCAGGCGCCGGCGTCGGTGGCGACGACCGGCAGGCCCGCGGCGGAGGCCTCGAGGATGGCGAACGGCAGACCTTCGCTGACGCTGGTGAGCAGCACCACGTCGGATTGCGCGAGGAAATCGTCCGGCTTGATGCGGCCGGGGAACTCGACGGCGTTCCGGATGCCGAGGCGGTCGGCGAGCGCCCGGCATTCCGCGAAATAATCCGGGTCCTCGTCGGTGGGGCCGGCCACGAGGAAACGGGTGTCAGGGTGGCGGTTGAGGACGAGGCGCGCGGCGTGGAGGAGGGTTTTGACGTCCTTGATGGGCACGACGCGGCCGAGGAAACCGACCGTGAGGGAGCGGGGGGGGGCGGGGGCGTCCTGGAGGTTCCGGCGTGCGATCCCGGCGAAGCGGCTGGTATCGATGCCGTTCGGGATGATGAGGATCTTGTCCGGGTCGGCGCCGAACTCGATCTGGAGGCGGGCGTTGCCGCGGTAGAGCGAGGTGATACGGTCGGCATGGGAGTATGCGATGCGGCCGAGGAGGTCGAAGAAGGAGATCCAAAGCGACTTGAAGGGGCCGAGGCTGCCGTGGAAAGGAGGGTCGCGGTGGAGCGGGTCGGGGTTTGCGAGCCAGGTTGACTTGCGGATATCCTCGATGCGCTCCTTCAGGTAGACGCCGTGCTCGCTGAGCAGGAAGGGGACGCCATGGCGACGGGATGCGAGGGCGCCGAGGAGGCCGGCGTATCCGGTGCAGACGCAGTGGTAGCAGTCCGCGGCGGGCAGCGCGCCGGCGGTGAGCAGAAGCCGCCAGAGAAGGGTGGCGAGATCCCGCACCGTGGCGTGATAACGCAGGAAGGAGACCTCGGAGGCATGCTCCCGGCAGGCGCTGGTGAGTTGTTGCCATGCGGCGTCGTGGCGCGCGAGGTCGGCGAGCGTGAT
>CAYPUM010000448.1:0-3584 GCA_964413545.1 uncultured Roseibacillus sp.
CTCAGTCGAACGCGAAGGGGGGGTGGGGGAGTTGGTTGATGGCGCGGATTTCCTCGCCGGAGGGGGAGGTCCAGGCGTAGGAGGTGTCGAGGGTGCGCGAGAGGAACCGCTTGGCGTCGGTGACGGCCTCGGGGAGGCTGCGGCCGGCGGCGAGGCGGGCCGCGATGGCGGCCGAGAGGGTGCAGCCGGTGCCATGCGCATTGCGGATCCCGACGCGGGGGGCGGCGCAGGGAGTGGTCTGCCCGTCGTGGCGGAGCCAGTCGACGGCCTCGGCGGAATGGGCATCGTCGCCGCCGGTGACGAGGGCCGAGCATCCGAAACGCTCGGCGAGGGCTTCGGCGGCCTCGCGGGGAGGGATACCGGCATCCTTGGCGCGAAGTTCCAGCAACTGGCGGGCCTCCATGAGGTTGGGGGTGACGAGGGCGGCGAGCGGCAGCAGGCGGTGCCGGTAGGCGGTGACGGCTTCCGAATCGAGCAGGGGGTCTCCGGTGGAAGCTACCATGACGGGGTCGACCACGATCGGGACGGAACGACCGGCGAGAAGTTCCGAAACGGCCACGACGTGCAGGACGGACCCGAGGAGACCGGTTTTGACGGCGGACACCGGGTAGGTATCGAGGAGGAGGCGCAGTTGTTGCTGGAGCGTGGCCGGTTCGACGGTTTGGATGTCCTGCACCGTCAGGGGGGTTTCGGCCACCACACAGGTCACGGCGGTGAGACCGTGCACACCGAGGGTCGAGAACGTTTTGAGGTCGGCCTGGAGGCCGGCGCCGGCCGAACAATCCGAACCGGCGATGGTCAGGACAAGTGGTGGGGCATCTGCCATACCCGAAAGCATACCCGCGCGCGCGGCCGAGGCAAGAAAGTCGGTTCTTGGCAAGGCATGAAGGGAAGGTAGCTTCGGGTCCGTGGCGGAAGAGTTCGAAGAGTTGCCGGGATTGAGCGTGGTGGTGGACGACGTCATCTACATGCCCAGTCTGGATCACCCGCCGGACCGCCCGCATCCGTTCGTGTATTTCATCAACATCAGGAACGAGTCGGGCGAACGGGTCGTGATCCGGGGGCGGAAATGGTTGATCCGTGAAGAGGAAAGCGATGACACCATGGTGGTGGAGGGCAACGGCGTGGTCGGGCAGACTCCGGACCTTGCTCCGGGCGAAGTGTTCTCATACAACAGCTATCACGTCGCGAGGGGCAGCGGATACGCCGAAGGAGCCTTCTTCGGCGAAACCGCAACCGGCCGCAAGATCTTCGTCCGCATCCCGCGCTTCCGCATGGTGCTGCCCGATTGGGCGTGAGGGGGCGGGCACGGCGCCTGCTCCGGGCGTCGTCGCCGATTGCGAGGGCGCCATGGGCCCAAAGACAATTCCCGGCGCCGATCTTCGATCAGGGATGTCCGATGTGCGATCGAAGGAAATTGCTCCGCGGCGATGAAGATCATCGAAGGTCGATCATCGAAGATCAGTAACCTTGCCTCACTCGGGTTCCGGTGACCGTTCGCGTGCCGCATCACGCGCGACGCTCCCACATCGCACCACGCCTTCCTCGGTGGCGAGGTGGGTCATGAGGATGTCGTGGGGTTCGCGGGGGAGATTGTGGGAATGTTGCAGAGCGAAACCGACTCCGATGCGGAGGAGGCCGTCGCGAGCCGTGGCGAGGCAGCGATCGTAGTAACCGCCGCCCCGGCCGAGGCGCACTCCGGCGGATGAAAAGGCCAGACCGGGGCACAGGATGGCATCGAGCAGGCCGGGGTTCCGGAGGGGATGATGGGGAGCGGGTTCGCGCAAACCAAACCGGCCCGGTTGCAGGCTGCCGGGGTCGGCGATGAAATGAAAATCGAGACCGGCGGACCGGCAGCGCGGGTAATGGAAACGAATCCCCGGGCAAAGCCGGTGGAGGCCGCTCAGGTCGGGTTCGCCGTCCATCGCGGCGAAGATGGCGAGTTCGGCAACTCCGGACCGGTTGAGGAACTCCGCAAGGCGGGCGGCGAGCTGCTCCGAGAGAGCGGCGCGCATGGAAGCATCGAGGGAGGCCAGGACGGCGCGGAACTTTCGGCGAAGGGACTCCTTCGTGTCGGCGCTGGCACGATTTGTCACTTGCGGTTCATCCCCCTTGAAAAGATACTATGATCAATGGTTCGGAGGTTGCAAGCGCTCCTGACCGCCTGTCTGGTCGCGGGAGCGGCGGGCGGCGAGGAGGAGAAGGAATTCGATTACAAGCCACCGATGGTGAAAAAGCCCCTGTTCGACAAGGAACTCACCATGTTCGAGCAGGAGCGCCGGGAGTACGCAAGGAATCTCGCCATCTATGCCGCGAATCATGTGACCGAAAAAAAGGCTGATCCGGCGTCGCTGGAACAAGCCCGGCGGGTCATCGGCCTGGCGCTGCACCTCGATTCCCGCAACCGGCCCGCCTTGGTGGTGAACTTTCAGCTCCGCAAGGGCATCCTTCCCGATGTGAAGAAGGGCGACTACAACGCGCGGACGTTCTCGCGGCTGCTCCTCACCCGGGCCCGCCTTCTGGCGCGCGGCGACGACGAGAGCGGGAAGCTTCTGGCGCGGTGTTTCACCGAACTGGCGGCTGTGATCGATCCGCGCAACGAGGATGCCGTTTACGAATACGAAATTCAGCGTCTCGATTTCGGGGAAGTCGATTGGCGCCTGATCACGGAGGCGGTCGAGGACAAGCCGAGCCGCTCGCCGGCGGCCGGCCCGCAGGGTCGTTGATGCGCGCTTACCGGAGAAATGCGGCGAGGGACTCCCGCAGGGTGCTGCGGGCGCGGAAGAGCAGGCTCTTCACGGCCGGAACCGAGAGGTTCAAGGCGCTGGCGATCTCCTCGTATGGCATGTTCTGGTAGCGCCGCAGGATGACGGCGCTGCGCTGCTTTTCCGGCAGAGCCGCGACGGCCTTGTCCACGGCCTCGCGGAGCTCGGATTGCATCAGGGCGGCGTCAGGTTGTCCCGCCGGCGCTCCGGGCATTTCCCGATGACCGTCTTCCGCTTGTTCATCGAGGGAATGCTGTTTCCATCGCTTGCGACGGCGGCTTTCGTTGAAGACCAGGTTGCGCGTGATGGTGAAAAGGAACGTCCTGAACTTGGCGGTGGGCTTGTAGCGGGGGGCGCATTTCCAGAGACGCAGGAAGACCTGCTGCGCGATGTCCTCGGCCTCGGAGGCACTGCCCAGCATCCTTGCCACCGTGCCCACCACGACATGCTGATAGCGCGCCACGAGCTGCTCGAAGGCGGCCTGATCGCCCTGCCCGGCTCTTTGCATCAACCCCACGTCGGCCGCATCGTCATCGACCGGTGCGGAAGGGTTCGGGTCGGTCATGCCGGCGGCAGCGTTACGGGCCATCGCAATACGATAGAACAAACCCCCCAACAACCGGCAAGTTGCGAGCGGCTCTCTTCCAACCGGCCCGGCCGGTGCCGCGACCCGGGGCTTTGGGTCACCCCGGCCACCACTCCCGGTGACCCGTTGGCAAGCAAAAAACTGCTGTGAACAAATCAGGAAACGGAGACCGGCTCAAATTCGCCGCTGCTCAGATCTTGCTTTCCCGCGTTGGCCATTGGAATTCAACATAC
>CAYPUM010000449.1:0-3581 GCA_964413545.1 uncultured Roseibacillus sp.
TTGTCGCCGGCCGGGGAGCAATTGGCCGGGGAGGCCGAGGCCTTTCTCGCCGTTGCGGCCGGCGCCCCCCCGGCGCTGCGCCGGGAACGCTGGGATCACCTGCAGGCGATGCTGTTGGGGACCCTGCCGGAAGCCCTCCGGCAGCTGTCGTCGTCGCTCGAGGCGGATCGCATCGCGCCCGAGTCGTTGCCGGGCTGGTTGCGGGACAAGTGGCTCGGCAAGGGCGGCGAACGGCGCGTCGAGATCCGGCCCGAGGAGTCGTTCCTGAGCGGCCGGACGCTGGAGAGATTCGTGGACGGCGTGCAGGAAGCGGCTCCGAACGCGGTGGGGCCCCCGGTGGCGGAGCGCTCCATCGGCCGGGCCATCACGAAGAGCTTCGCCCAGGCGGTGATCATCGCGGTGTTGCTCATCGCGGTCCTGTTGCTGGTTGTTTTCCGGAATGCCGGGGACACGCTGCGCGTTCTTGCGACCCTTGGATTGACGGGGCTGCTGACGGCGGCCGCGACCGTTCCGCTGGGGATCGCCTTCAACTTCGCGAACGTCATCGCGATTCCGCTGCTGCTCGGTCTCGGGGTGGACGCCACCATCCACCTCGTGCGGCGCTGGCGGAAAGGGGCGCTTTCGGTCCCGGACCTCCTGCGGACTGCTACGGCACGGGCCGTAGTGATCAGCGCCCTGACCACCATGTGCAGCTTCAGCAGCCTTGCATTCGCGGGGCACCGCGGCATGGCCAGCATGGGGCATCTCCTTTTCGCCGGGACGCTCCTCATGCTCTGGGTCAACTTGCAGCTCCTGCCGGCATTCCTCGGGCGGCGCCGGGACAAGGCGGACGTGCGGTAACAAACTCCCGGCTCGCGGAACGGCGTCTCTGCCGGAGGAAGCTGCAAGCGGACGGCAGGAATCCCCGGCACGGTGAGATCCTCATCCAGTGCAAACCCGGGCGGCGAAGGCGTGGGTGAAGGAGGCCATGCGGAGCGCGCAGTGGCGCATGCGCCGCTGCGTGGCGAGCAAGGCGGGCCACGTGGACGGGCGCGTCAGGACGTGCCGCAGGAGTCGGGCGCGGTCGAAATCCTCCCCGGGGCGGCCGGCGGCGCTCAGGAACGGCGGCAGGTCCTCGTTCATGGTGTCGAAGATGCACCGCACCACGAGGACGGGAATTCCGGCGGACTGCGCCCCCTGCACCCATGCGGTCGATTCCTGGTCGACCGCGGCGGGCGCCGCCACGCCGGGTTGGAGTCCAAGGGAATGCTTGCGTTCGCCGTCCGGCACGAGGCCGGGGGTGGTCATCAAGGTTCCGGTCCGGACCGGGAAGCCGCAGTTCCGGGCGCATGCCAACAATCCCGGATCGCAGCGTGCGGAGTGGCCGTCGGGGGTCCGCACCTCGTCGGCGGCGAGAAGATCCTCCGCGGCGAGATCCGGGGTGAGGGCTCCGGCGATGCCGAGGCCGAGGACCGCCTCCATCTCGAAGGCCTCGAGGAGGTTGCGGATGGCAGCGGCCGCCCGTCGCGGGCCGACCCCGCCGGCGGTCAGGATGAGAGGCGTTTCCCCGAGGCGGATCCGGTGGAACCGCTGCCCTCCGGCCCGTTTCACGAGCCGCCCTCCGGCCTTGAGCGGCGCGAGTTCCTCGCGCAGGGCCGTGATGACGCCGACGGTGGGCATCGCATTACCAGCGAAACATGGTTCCGGACCGTGTGTTCAGGAGTCGGCAGTCAGGTTCGGCCCCCTGACTCCCGGGACCTCAAGGACCCTGACAATGGTCGCTTCCGACGGCGGTGGCCGCCGCCGGGATGCATTTCCGCGCTGCTTCGTTGTGATCGTCGTCCGCCAGCCACCGGCGGCAATGGGCGAGCGCCATCAACGGGAAGTAGAGGGCGTACATGTGATACTTCAGGTAGAAGACGCGCGGGAATCCGGTTCCGGTCCATGCCTCTTCGTGCCATTCTCCGTCCGGGTTCTGGGTGCGCAGGAGGTAGTCGAGCCCCGCTTTCAACGCCGGCGATTGGGTGGCTTCGAGGTCCATGAGGGCCATCAGGGCCCATGCCGTCTGGGAGGCGGTGCTGGGCCCGAGCCCCTTGCGCCCGGGGAGGTCGTAGCTTTCGGGCGATTCGCCCCACCCGCCGTCGTCGTTCTGCTTCCCTTCGAACCATGCGGCGGCGTTCCGGAAGCGCTCTCCGGCGAGGTCGATGCCCGCGGCGCGCAGTCCCCGCAGCGCCAGCCACGTTCCGTAGATGTAGTTGCATCCCCAGCGGCCGTACCAGGTTCCGTCGTCCTCGCGCGTCGCGGCAAGGTAGGCCACGGCATGCCGGATGCTCACCGCGTCGCGGTCGAACCCGAGTTCCCGGAGGGCGTGCAGGGTGCGGCCGGTGATGTCGCAGCAACTGGGATCGATCATGGCGTTGTGATCGGCGAACGGGACGAAGGTGAGGTATTCGTCGTCGCAGTCCTTGTCGAAGGCGGGCCATCCTCCGTCGCGGTTCTGGCAGGCCAACTGCCAGCCGAGGCCGCGGGAGATGGCGGCTTTGCGCCGCGCCTCATCGGCCGGATCGTCGAACCGCACCCGGCTCAGGACGCAGAGGACCTCCGCGGTGTCGTCGGCGTCGGGGTAATGCTCGTTGGCGAACTCGAAGAACCAGCCGCCGGGCCGGTCCGCAAAGTACCAGCGCTTCCAGTCGCCGGGGCGCCGGACTTCCTTGTCGAGGAGCCAGCGCGCCGCGCGCTGCATGGCGGCGTCATCGGGCGGCAGTCCCGCATCGAGGAGGGCGGTCATGGCGTTGGCGGTGTCCCACACCGGCGAGAAACACGGCTGGATCTTCATCTCCCCGCCCTCGTCCACTTCGAGCTTCTCGAGTTCGTGGAGGAGCGCTTGGAGGCGGGGGTGTTCGGGCGGATAGCCGAGGCAGCGGAAGGCGATGATGCTGTTGATGATCGGCGGGAAGATGGCCCCGAGTCCGTCGCTGTGTGCGAGTCGTTCGAGGATCCAGTTCTCGGCCTCTTCGAGCGCCTTCGAGCGCAACGGGGTGAGGCGGAGTTTTTCGACCGCCTTGAGTCCGTGGTCGACGAGGCGGAAGATGCGTCCCCAGAAGGTGCCCTTTCCCCACCGGGCCTTGCGGGCGGTCCTCCGCGCCTCGCCGCGGCCGGTGAGTTCGCCGATGCCCGCCTCGGGGGGCACGTCGCATACCGGCCGGAAGGCCCAGATGATCGAGAGCGGAACCACGATGCTGCGCGACCACGAAGACATCGTGTAGATGTTCAGGGGAAAGCGTTCGGGCAGGAGGATGACCTCGGGCGGGACGGCGGGGCAGCGGGCCCAGTCCCACTGGCCGAAGATCGAGAGATAGATGCGGGTGAAGGAGTTGGTCGCGGCGATGCCGCCCAGCTTCAGGATTTCCTCGCGGGCCCGGACCATGTGGGGTTCGTCCGGCGAATCGCCGAGCAGTTTCAGGACGAAGTAGGCCTTGACGGAGGTGCTGACGTCGGCCGGGCCGCCGGGGTAGCTCGCCCAGCCGCCTTCGCTTCGCTGGACGTTCCGCAAGCTGGCCGCCAGCCTCGACATGCGTTCCGAGCGGCGTTCCCCGACGTAG
>CAYPUM010000450.1:0-3580 GCA_964413545.1 uncultured Roseibacillus sp.
TGCCCCGCTCGAAGTCGATGGCCGACCAGTCGAGTCGGCTCAACTCGGCCCTGCGGATGCCGGCGAACGCACCGATCGCGAGGATTGGAACCAAGTGCATCGGCGCGGCGTGGAGGATGGCCCGCAGTTGTCCGGGCGTGAACACCTCGACATCGGCCGCCGACACCTTGACCTTCCGGAGTTGGCTCGCTGCGGTCGCCTTGCCCTCGGGCAGGAGGTTCCGCTCCAGGGCGAAGGAGAACAACAGGTTGAGCTTGAGAAGCATCGAATTGCGGGTCATCGGGCTCACCTTGAGGCCCCGCAACCACGCGTCGATCTCCGTCGATGTCACGTCTAGGATCAGGCCGGTGTGGGCGGCGGAAAAGCGCCTGAGGACCGAGCGGAGCGACGAGAGGTGTCGATCGCCCACACCATCCTCCTTCTTGCTCGCCAACAGCTCTTCCACCACCTCCGGGACGGTGGCGCGCCGCATGATCTTGGAGAAGTGCTTCGAGTAGTCGGAAGCCATCGCGGCCAGGCTCTCGGTGCCGGCGATCTCCCGTGCCCGGACGTAGTCCTCGATGGCGGCAACAAGCGGGATGCCAAGACTTTCGAGCAGGCCACAGGCGGCTTGGTAGGCGTCCCGCTCGTGGGGGGCCATGTCCGTGACGTGCTGCAAGCCGGACTGGATTCGCTGCGCAACGAAGCGGGCCTCCTTTTTGGCTGCATCAAGTGTTCCGAAGAACTGCCGGTGCCGCTTCCCGTCCCGGTAGTAGGAGATCGCGAACCGGACCCTGTTCCCTGACTGGGAGCGGTAGACGGGAACCGTGGCCGAGCCGAACTTCACGACCGCCGCCGGCTTGCCCTTCCCGCGCTTCTTGCCGGCCTTCGTGCCCTGCTCCGGAGACTCCGATTCCGGAGTTGTCGCCAATTTGTCGCCACCCCCATTCATTTGGGTGTGGGGAGGTGTCAACCCGTAGGGACTTTGAGAACTTAACCCATTGGAATTAGGTGGGTTATGACTGGAGGCGGCGGTCGGATTCGAACCGACGAATAACGGTTTTGCAAACCGTCGCCTTGGGCCACTTGGCTACGCCGCCTTCAAGGGGACGGGGGGAATATAATGCCTGCCCCGCCATGTCAATGGCGCAGTGGGGGGCGGGGTTTTTGCGTTGCGGGACGGACCACGCGGCCGGCAGGATTGGCCGGCACGGGACTGTGGACAGCGGCAGCCTGCTGCCGCTGTGACCGGCCCAGCCTCCTGCGGCCGGGAGAGCGCGGACGGGCCCGCCCCCGCCCCTACCCGCAACCTCGACCACGGCGGGCCGATCGCGGACCTGGGAGACCCCTCGAAGGGGAGCCCCGCAAATCAAACCTCATCCCCCCGGAGCGGCCTCCTCGACGGCGTGCTGGAGGGCCTCCCCGAGGAGGGCGATTTCCTCCGCCGTGATGCACAGGGGCGGGAGGATGACGATGGTGTCGCGGATCGGGCGGGTGAGGAGGCCGTGGCGGCGGGCCGCAAGGCAGACCTTCGGCCCGATGCGTTCCGCAGGGTCGAAGCGGGTTCCGTCCGGGCGGCGCAGTTCCACCCCGGCGATCATCCCGCACTGGCGGACTTCGTGGAGGCACGGGTGTTTCACCGCCCCGAGGACCTCCCGCAGGCGCGCGATCTTGGCCGGGAGCCGTCCGAGGACTTGTTCTTCGTCGAAGACGTCGAGGCTCGCGAGGGCCGCGGCGCATCCGAGCTGGTTGCCGGTGTAACTGTGACCGTAGTAGAAGGCGCGTTCGGGACCGCCAAGGAAAGCCTCGTAGACGTCCGGGGTGGCGAGGGTGGCGGCGAGGGGGAGGTATCCGCCGCTCAGCCCCTTGGCGAGGCAGAGGAAGTCGGGCCTCACCTCCTCGCGCTGGCAGGCGAACATCGCCCCGGTGCGCCCGAAGCCGGTCATCACCTCGTCGAGGATGAGGTGCGCCCCGGCCCGGTCGCACCACGCGCGCAGGTCCCGCAGCATCCCCGGCGGCCACGGCCGCATCTCGTTCACCCCCTGGATGAGGGGTTCGATCACGACCGCCGCGGCCCCCAGCACCACGGACTCCGGCAGGGCCCGGAGATCGTCCATGGATCCCACGCGGGTCACCGGGAACCCGAACCTGCGGAAGCGGTCGAAGAACAACGAGACGCCCCCGAGCGAGGCGGCCCCCATGGTGTCGCCGTGGTAGGCATTCTCGAAGGCAAGGAAACCGGTTCGCTCTTCCTGGCCGGTCTGCTGGCGGTACTGGATCGCCATCTTGACCGCCACCTCGACCGCCGTCGATCCGTCGTCCGAGAAGAAGACCCGCTCGAGGGCGCCCGGCGGAAAGAACCCCGCGAGGCGCTTCGCGAGTTCCGCGGCGGGCGGGTTGGCGAAGCCGAGGAAGGAGGTGTGGGCCACCCGTTCCAGTTGCGCCCGGATCGCGGCGTCGATCGCGGGATGCCGGTGACCGTGCACGTTGGTCCAGATGCTGGCGTTTCCGTCGAGGTAACGACGCCCGCGGGAGTCCACGAGCCACGCCCCCTCGCCCGCGACCAGCACCAGCGGCTCGTGGCCCGGGGCGGTCCACTCGGACTGGGGCGTGAACGGATGCCAGCAATGGGCGGCGTCCCAATCGAGCCACGAAGCTGCCGGCGGGTTCTCACCCATCCGCGCCCCCTTCCTCGTCCCGGTCCGCACCGGGTTCGGGCGGATCGGCCGCCAGCATGGCGTCGATCTTCTCGACCAACCCCCACGAACAGCGCCGCCGCCGGTATTTCCGCCAAAGAACATCCCGCAACTTCCGCCAGTCGTCCCGCGTAATGGGATCGTGGGGCGCCCAGTGTTCGTCGTCCTTCAAACGCGACTCCAGCGTCCACCGCCCCCCGTGATGACCGGCACGATACATCCGAACGCCTTCGGACGTCTGCTCCCGCCACGCGTGCCGCTGCATGCGGAGAATATTTAAAATCCGGTGACATACTATAAAGCGTAAAAGACGCGTTGACCGCCCCACCGCAAATGCAAAGGATACCCCTCGTGAAACGATTCCTCGCGAGCGACATCACCAAGCTGGGCCTCTACTTCGTCGCCGCCTTCGTGATGGCGGCGGTCCTTACCCCCTGGCTCTACAACGCCGGCGCGTTCATGGCGGAGCTGGCGCAGCGCGGGACCGCCAACGAGGTCGTCGACTGGATCGGGAATCACGCCCGCCGGGCCGACTACGCCGATTACTTCAAGCGGTCCCTCCTGCTGTCGGGGCTGCTGCTGCTGGTGCCGCTCCTCCTCGCAATGCGGATGCGGAGCGACCCTCCGCCGCTTCGCGAGTCGCCCTGGTCGGTCTACCTCCCCCGGCGGGCGGTGGCGGCCCGGGGCGGGCAACGCCTGCGCAACCCGCGCTCCGGCCTCCTCCAGCTCCTGACGGGCATCCTCCTCGCCGGCGGGCTCCTCTTCGCGATGGGTTTCCTTCTGGTGACCTTCGGATGGTTCACTTTCGATGAGCCCCTGCCGTGGCAGGCGGCCGTTGGCAAGGCGTTGGGCCCCAGCATTGCGGTCTCCCTCGTCGAGGAGATCATCTTTCGCGGCATCCTTCT
>CAYPUM010000451.1:0-3576 GCA_964413545.1 uncultured Roseibacillus sp.
ACGTCGTCGTGCACGAGCGTCGCGATGTGAATCAGTTCGAGGATCGTCCCCAATTTCAAATGTGCCGGGCGGACGCCTCCGGTGGCTCCCCCCACCATGACGCTGAGGGCGGGCCGAATGCGCTTGCCTGCAGAGTCGCAAACATAGGCGACGTAGGGTTCCACCCCCGGGTCGAAGGCCTTCACTTGCTGGCGCAAGGCGGCCTCGATCCGGCGCAACTCCCCCGCCACCAGTTGAAAAGGAAGCGTCGCCGCCCTCCCGTGCGCTGTCCTAACCCGCTCACTCATCTTGAACCAGTGGGAGGCTTCCACAGCCCGGCGCCCGCCGCAACCCATTTTTTCCAAACTTCCAGAAAATACTGAAAATTCGCAGGGGTCTGGTGCCGGGTCGATGCCGGGAGCGGGCATGATCGTGGTGGAGAAATGGGGGCTTGGCAGGGCGGCGGACCCGGGTGGAGCGGTTCATTTTCGATGGGTTGCCAACGCCTGCTGCGTTTCATTGCACCAGCGGGCATGCACCAGGCGCAAGTTGACAGGGATCGATGGCCGGGCGGTGCTCCAATTTTTGCGGATATTCTAGTTGCTGGCCGGTGGCGTCCTGCTAGTGGTGGTCGCATGTCAAATCACCGGACAAGAGGCTTTGCGATGGCGGGGATTGCGCTGGGAGTGTTCCTGGCTGGTTGCGGCGGGAAGGAAGAGGCCGAACCTGTCAAGGCGGCGGGCGAGAAGGAGGTTGCGTCGGAGGTCGCGGAGCCGGGGCCGGCTGAACCGGCGAGCGGCGACGCTCTCGACAAGCGTGCTGCGGCATTGGGATTTGGGAAGCACCTGCCGGCATCGACCCATGGTTATCTGGGAGTATTTGACGGGAAGGGGTTTGTTGACAGCCTGCGGGGGTCGGAGCTGGGGGAGATTCTGGAAGCCCGGGCGGAAGAGGAGGGGATGGACCTTGAGGACATGGAGGAGGATCCCGCAGGCGGGATGGTGTTGGCGCTTCTCGCGGAAGAAGTTTTTGTGGCGGTCGGGGAGGGCACGCCGGAGCAGGCGGCGAATCTGGCGGCTCTGAACGAGTCGATGAGGAGGCACCAGATGAAGTTGATGGTGAAGTTGCTCGAGATGAATCTGACGGGCGGGGAGGACGCGATGGGACCGATGGGGATGCAGATGATGATGATGCCATTGGTGGGGGGTTTTCTGAGGGATCCGGCGGGCGGCTTGGCGGTTCTGGAGGAATCGCAGATGCCGCCGTTGATGGTCGGGTGCAAAGTGAGCGACGAGGAGATGCGGCAGCGGATTGCGGATATGGCGCAGGGGGGGATGATGAAGATGTTGGCCTGGGGCGGGCCGGATGGAGAGGATATTTTCGAAGCGGCGAATATCGAGAGCGGCGGATCGAAGTTCAGCGGCGTGAAAATCGTCGGGGAGAAGATCGCCGCCAAGATCGGGAAGGAAGAGCGGGAGAATCTTGCCCAGTTCATGGACCCCGCGACGGTCGAAAGGCTCATCAAGTTCCTGAAGGCGAAGAGTCTTCTGATGACGGTGGGAGTGCGCGAGGATTATGTGGTGGGCTTTTTGGGATCGGGGACGGACGAACTCCAGTTCGCCGGGGAGGTTTCGCAATCCGCGGTGGCGCGGAGCGAGTTTGGCTTTCTGGACGGCTACACGGACAAGAAGCTGCTCGGGGTGATGGCGATGTCGAAGGATCTGCAGGACGCGGCGGTGCGGCATTCTGCTCCGTTCGGGAGCATCGCGAAGGGGATCCGCGAGGGGCTCCGCGAATCGGAAGGCTTCGGCGACACGCGCGACCTCGAGATCCTGCTGGATCTGGTTGCGAAGCAGGAGAAGGCCTTGATGGAGATGAACCGGTTCAGTGCGGCGGGGGTGGTTGCGTATCGCGAGAAGGGGCTGAAGATCGAGAGTTACGGGGGCGGGAACGCGGCGGGGATGGATTTCGAGGCCAAGCACCGGTACGGCCGGCTGGCGGAGCGAGAAGGGGTGTTGGTGTTCGCGAACTGGGTGGCGGATGAGGAGTATTCCGGGAAGTTGTTCGAGTATCTCGACACGGTGGGAGAGACGCTTTACCTTGGAGCGAAGCAGGCGGCGGGGCTCGATATTGATGAGGCGGATTTCGAGGAGTTCAAGGAATGGTTCGCTCTGATTGATGGGAAGTTTCGCCCCCATGCGCTGGAGATCTGGCAGGCCCTGCGGGGGGATCTGTTGGCGGGGTTGGGCAATGAAGCGGCGCTGGTGATGGATCTTGACGGCGAGCTTCCGGCGGTTCCGGGACTTCCGCAGGCGGTGGTGGACAACGGGAAGGCTCCGCGCCTTGGGGTCATCGCTCCGGTGGATGACCGGGCCAAGCTCGGAGCCTGCTGGGAACGGCTCGACAAGGCGGTGCGGGGCATCCTCGAAGTGGTGGCCACGATGACCGACAACAAGATCCCGATGCAGAAGCCGATGAGCAGCGAGAGCGACGATCTCAAGACATGGTTCTTCCCATTCCCGTTCCAGACCGACGACTTCGTGCTGTCGGCTTCGCTCGACGAGGCCGACTTTTTCCTTGCGACCTCGAAGTCGTTCGTGAAGGAGTTGGCGGGTGCGATCGAATCCGGAGAGGCCGGCGCGGAGCGCCGGGGCGCCTATGTGGATGTGGATCTGGTGGTGCTCACTGCCTACCTGAACGACTGGATCAAGTTGTTCGAGACGCACGGAGCTGAGATGTTCGGCGCGGACTCTCCGCGGTGGGAGGAGTTTCGCGAGAACCTGCCGATGCTGAAGAGGCTCGCGGCGGCGTCCGGCGAACTGAAGGCGATCAGGGCCCATACTCGCAAGGAGGACGGCATCGTGCGCTCGTCGATCTTCTTTGAGGCGGGCGAGTGATACGGAGTTGATTCCGCTCGCAAACTTCGCTCGATGGTATAGGTTGAGGCATGCGGAAGTTCGTTGTTCCGCAGGAGGACGTGGAGGAGATGAGGGCCTCCCGGGCTGTTGCGGTCGAATTGGCGCTGCAGCGCGAGCGGCGACGGCAGACGATCCAGTCGATTGCGAGCGCCCTGCTGGTGGTGGGGCTTTTGGCCGGTATTCTGGCGTTGATTGTGGTGATACCATGGCGATGGGACATCTCCCCGATCGTCACCTACGAGGCGCCGAATCCGGAGCGGGAGGAACTCGACCGGCCGGAAATCGACCAACGGGCTCGCCCGAACCCGCCGGGGATGAAGTCGTCCCGGGCGAGGGTGATCGCGTCGAAGCTTCCGGCGGAGCTTGCGGTGCCGGTGCCGGAAGATCCGATTCCGGAGGGTCCCTTCGGGATGTCGGAGGAGATCGGGGAGGGGTGGGGTGATGGAGAGGGCGACGGCAGCGGGGGGGGCGGGGCGTCGTTCTTCGGCAGCCGGCGGAAGGGGAAGCGGGTGGTTTACGTGGTGGACTTTTCCAATTCCATGGGAAGCTCGACGGAACGAGGCGGGACACGGATCGCCTCTCTCAAGAAGGAGCTGATCCGGTCCATCAACGATCTTTCCTCGGGGATGCAGTTGGCGATGATCTTTTTCTCGTCGCGCAGCTGGTCGATCGACACCGA
>CAYPUM010000452.1:0-3566 GCA_964413545.1 uncultured Roseibacillus sp.
TCATTACCACCGCCAGCCTGATGGTCGGCCCCCTGTTGGCGCCGACGATCTGGGGTCTCTTCAGCCGGCGCGTGGACATCAAAGCGATCTGGATACCGGCCGGCATCAGTTTCGCCATCGGCATGGTCGTCAAGGTGGGCCTTGCGCCGGAGGGCCCGCTGGTCGCCGAAGGGACCGAGGGCGTGTCCGAGTGGATTCAGGCGAACGGGACAACGGTGGACCTTGTCATCGGCATCGTCGTTCCGATCGTCGTCCTCTTTCTGCTGCAATACCTTGCAAAGTCGGCCGCCGACGGCTGGAACCGGGTCGATCGACTGATTCAGCAGACCCAGGACAGCGGCGTCGAGCGGCGGGCCAGCGACTTGCCGGCCATGATCGTCAGCGGCAGTCTGGCGGCGTGCGCGGCGTTGATGTTCGCCCTGATGGTGTGGAACCAGAAGGAACGGGCTCTGCTTGGCGGCTTCGGCGTTGTTCTGCTGGTGATCTCCGGCATGATCGCCGGCATGCTTTGGTCGAAGCGAGGCAACCAGCGCGGCCGCCGAGGCACGCGGGGCATCGATCCCGACCGTTCCTGACACGATAGCACACGAGCACAGACATGACCACCAGCGACACGCCCCGGGAGTTCGATACAACCACCCTGCACGCGGATCTGTGCGTCGTCGGAGGCGGCATGGCCGGGCTGTGTGCAGCCATGGCGGCTGCCCGCAACGGGCTGCAAACGGTGCTTGTCCAGGACCGCCCCGTCCTTGGCGGAAACGCTTCCTCCGAGATCCGCATGTGGATCTGCGGCGCGCAAGGCTCCAACAACAAGGAAACCGGCATCCTTGAGGAACTGTTGCTTGCGAACCTCTACCAGAACCCCTCCCTGCTCTATTCCCAATGGGACCACGTGATGTTTGGCAAGTGTCTGGAAGAGGAAAACCTGAAGACGCTCCTGAACTGCGCCGTGATGGACGTCACAACCGGCGGGAACCGGATCGCGGCGGTCCGCGGATGGCACCTCGCCCAGCAGTGCTATTTTGACATCCACGCCTCGCTGTTTGCCGATTGTTCCGGGGACTCCGTTCTGCGAGTCTCGGGCGCCGAGTATCGCCGCGGCCGGGAAGGACGCGGGGAGTTTCAGGAATCGCTGGCGCCCGGCGAGCCCGACGGCAAGACGATGGGCAATTCCATCCTGATCCAACTGCGCCAGACCGATACCCATCGGCCCTTTACGCCGCCACCCTGGGCGTATCACTACACGGACCAGACGGCGCCACAACGCGAGTTGACGCCGGACGGACACAACTTCTGGTGGATCGAGGTCGGCGGGACGCGGGACACGATCGCCGACGCCGACTCGCTCCGCGACGAACTCCTGAAGATCGCCTACGGCGTCTGGGCGTACATCAAGAACCACCCGGACGGCCGGGGCCGGCCGTGGGAGTTGGATTGGATCGGCTCGCTGCCGGGCAAACGGGAGAATGTCCGCTACGTGGGCGACCACACCCTGACGCAAAACGACGTCCATGCCGAGGGCCGGTTCGACGACATGGTCGCCTACGGTGGCTGGCCGATGGACGATCATCATCCGGGCGGCATCGAACATCCGGGAGACCCCACGGTTTTCAATCCCGCCCCTTCCCCGTACGGAATCCCCTACCGCTCGCTCTACTCCCGCAACGTGGAGAACCTCCTCTTCGCGGGTCGCAACATCTCCGCCACGCACATGGCGTTGAGTTCCACCCGTGTCATGGCCACGTGCGCCCTGATGGGCCAGGCCGTGGGAACCGCCGCCGCCATCGCGGTCAGGCACCGCCTGACACCGCGGGGCGTCTGCCAGCAGAAGATCCGCGAGTTGCAGGAAACCCTCATGGAGCAGGACTGCTACCTTCCGTGGCATGCCCGCGCCATTCCTGAATTGAGCCGCTCCGCAAAATTGACCGCCTCGAAAGGCGACCCGAGCCCGCTGCGCGACGGGGTGGAACGAGATCTCACCGCGGCACAGCAAGGGTGGCTGGAAGGCGACCCGGACAAGCGCCACGACAAGGCGGAACCAGACCCGGCGGTCGTGGACCATGGGTGGTGGGGCGGAGCGGGCGACTGGATCGAGTACCAATGGACCGCACCGCAGTCGATTGGCAAGGTGCGCATTGTGCTCGACAGCGATCTGAGCCGGGACAAGCGAATGCGCTGCCGATATCCGAAGGATCAGCAACCGGAGTCCATGCCCGCGATGCTGGCCCGCGACGTTGATGTCGAATTGTGCGACGCGGATGGCCGGTGGTCCACCGCGATCGAACTCCGGGACAACCACAAGCGTCTGATCACACTGACGGGTTTTCCCGACGGCATGACGGGGTGCCGGCTTCGCATCCGGCGCGGTTGGGGGAACGGAGAAGTCCACGTGTATGCATTTGACGTGGCTGAGAAGGAAGATGGATGACGATGATGCGCGGAACGCCGCCGGTCATCCTGATCCGGGGAGGGGAGGCGGTTGAGGGGGGCGAGGATGAGGACGATCCTCATCGAACCAAAGCGCCTTACTTGTTGTTTCGGTACCCCTCGAGCTGCATGCGCGCCGCCCACTCCGCCCACTCGGCCTCGAGGCGCCCGGCGACTGCCGGCTTATCCTCGATCAAGTTTGCGGTTTCGCACCGGTCCCGTGCGATGTTGTACAATTCCCAGCGCCGATCGTTGAATCGCTTGTTGCCACGCACCAGCTTCCAGTCCCCCTTGCGGATCGCGCTTGAGCCGAAATGGTCGAACCACAGCGTCCGCTCCGGCAACTCGCCGGCGCCCTTGAAGACCGGCAGCAGGCTGGTTCCCGCGGCCGGCTTGATCCGGTGGCCGCGGAAGGATTCCGGATAATCGACACCCGCCGCCTCACACAACGTAGGCATGATGTCGATCAGGTGCACCGGCGTGCGGATCCAGCGGTCCGGCCCGCTGATCCCTGCCGGCCAGTGAGCGATCAACGGGCTGCAATTGCCGCCCTCGTGGTTGAAGTGCTTGTACATCCGCAACGGCGTGTTGCTCAGGCACGACCAGCCGCTGCCGGCGGAGTGATAACTCCCGGGCCCTCCGACGCGGGCCAGCTTTTCGTTCTTGTGGAGGACGTTGATGCCGCGCCGGCTGGCCGCGTCGAAGCCGAACGGCCCCCACTCGTAGCAGGCCCCGTTGTCGCTGGTCACCAGGATCAGCGTGTTCGCCAGTTCCCCCGCTTCCTCGAGGCGCCCGACGATCCGTTCCACGCCGCGGTCCACGTGTTCGATCATGGCGGCGAAGGTCGCCATCCGGTAGGCGAGATCCTCGCGCCGGTCGGCGGGGAGCGAATCCCACGCCGGGTTTGGTTTCCCGGCGTAGCCGTTGGCGATCTTCGGGTCGTCTTGGGGCACCTCGGAGAGCGGGGTGAATTTCCACGAGCCGGCGGCCAGCCCGATCTTCTTCTGGCGTTCGAACCGTTCCCGGCGCAAGACATCCCAGCCGCGGCGATAGGTGTCCACATAGCGATCCCGCGTCTCCGCCGGGGCGTGAAGCGGGAAATGCGGCGCGGTATATGCCACATAACTGAAAAACGGTGT
>CAYPUM010000453.1:0-3564 GCA_964413545.1 uncultured Roseibacillus sp.
GGTCGCAGGAGGCGATGCGCCGGAAGAAGTATTCCTGTTCGACGTTCATGTTGTATCTGGGCCTCGACACGCTGTACGCGGAGGAGCCGCATCATCACGTGATTTTTGCGGACGACTATCGGCGCAACATCGAGGAGGTGGGCGGCGAGGAGATCGTCTCGGAGGACATGTCGGTCTACGTCCGGAACTCGAGCGTCACGGATTCCGGCGTGGCGCCCGAAGGGCACTCGCAGTTGTATATCCTCGCTCCGACGATCAATACCCGGCACGGATACGACTGGGAGGCGCGCGGCGCGGAGTATCGCGACAAGGTGCTGAGCCGGATCGAGGAGCGGACCGGGATGAAGGATCTGCGGGACCACATCGTCGAGGAGGCCGTCATCACGCCGGAGGGATGGGAGAGATCCGGCGTCTTCCTCGGGGCGACGTTCAACCTTGCCCACACCATCGACCAGATGCTCTATTTCCGTCCGCACAACCGGATGCAGGGGTTTGACAATCTTTATCTGGTGGGCGGCGGGACGCATCCCGGCAGCGGGCTGCCCACCATCTTCGAGAGCGGCCGCATCTCGTCGAACATGCTTTCCAAGGCGCGGGGCGTGAAGTTCGAGAAGATCGACCTTGCGTCGCAGTATTTGTAGGCTGGAGGCGATGGCCATGGCGGCCATGGAGGTGGCGACGAGGGGGTCGTTCTCGCGCCTTTCCCCGGCGGGATTGGTCCACGAGCCGTCGTCGGGCCGGGGGATGGTGAACGGGTGGGGGGTGGCTTTCAGCCGTCGCGGAGGGCGTAGTGGATATGCGGGGCGTAAAGGTTGGGTTCGAGGAGGAACGAATCGTGCCCCTTGTCGGAGTGGACCGTGACGTAGACGGGTTTGAGGCCGGCTTGTTCGAGGTTCGCGACGAGTTCGGCCTGTTCCTCGGGATAGAAGCAGAAGTCGGAATCGATCGAGAAGATGAGGAATCTGTGGCCGGCCCTGCGGGAGCGTTCGAAGAGGTCGCGGGCGTTCTCGGCGTCCCCTTCCCGGACGGCATGGTAGCGCGACCACATGTCGGTGATGCGGAGGTAGGTATTGGCATCGAAGCGCCGGACGAATTTCTTGCCCTGGTAGAGCATGTAGCTTTGGAACTGGTCGCGGACCTCGTACCATGCGAGCGAATCGTGCTGCTGGATGACATCGCTGCGGG
Source organism: uncultured Roseibacillus sp. (assembly GCA_964413545.1). Classification (GTDB taxonomy): domain Bacteria; phylum Verrucomicrobiota; class Verrucomicrobiia; order Verrucomicrobiales; family Akkermansiaceae; genus Roseibacillus_B. The sequence continues at coordinate 1,186 of CAYPUM010000453.1, forward strand.
CGCGGCGCTCGAAGGCATCGAGGTGAACGAAGGTCTTGTGGGAAACCATGCGAGCCAGAGCGAGCCCGAGGTCGGGGTGGCCGTCGTCGTAGTAGTCGCCGCCGTTGAAGAAGGGGTCGTTCTCGATGGCGATGATCTGCTCGAACAGGATGAGGCGGTTGAGGACGGTCGTCTTGAAGCCGCTCGCGATGCAGATGACGTTGCGGACCCGCGCGGGGAAGTTGGTGGCGAAGGTGAGGCTGGCGAGGCCTCCGATCGAGGGCCCCATCACGGCGTGCAGGCTGTCGATGCCGAGGTGGTCGAGCAGGAGGGTGGCGACGCGCACCTCGTCCGAGATCGAGAGGTGCGGGAAGCGGGACCCGTAGGGCCGGCCGGCGCCGGGTTCGATGGATTCCGGGCCGGTGGAGCCGTAGCAGCCGCCGAGAAGGTTGAAGCAGAGGACGAAGTAGTGGTTGGTGTCGATGGCCTTGCCCGGGCCGACGAAGTGGTCCCACCAGCCGACGTGCATTTCCTCGTTCCAGTGCGTGGCGGCTTCCGGGACGGAAGGGTTGAAGCCGGCGGCGTGCTGGCTGCCGGAGAGGGCGTGGAAGATCAGGATGGCGTTGGATTTCCCGGCATTGAGCGAGCCCCATGACTCGTATGCGAGGCGGATCTCGGACAGGCTTCCGCCCTCGCGGAGCCCGAAAGGCGGGCCGCCGGGCTGGACGACGTCGACAAAGCGGGTCTGGAGATGTTCCGGGGCGCGGGGCACGCCCCCGCCATACGCCCAATAGGGCGGGATGGAAACGGATTATTTCGGCATCGGACCGCGGAGGCGGCCAATGGGGCATGGTTCAGGGACCCCGGGCCCTACCTCCCGCCCTCGACGAGCCTGATGGCGAGGTTGACGGCGGCGTAGAGGCTGGCGGGGCGGGCGATGCCCTGCCATGCGATATCGAAGGCGGTGCCGTGGTCGACCGAGGTGCGCACCATGGGGAGGCCGAGGGTGACATTGACGCCCTCGTCGAAGGCGAGGGTCTTGAGCGGGATCAGTCCCTGGTCGTGGTACATGCAGACGTATGCGTCGATATTACTACGCTTGGAGTCGATGAAGGCGGTGTCGGGCGGGAGGGGACCGTCGAGATCGATTCCTTCCTCGCGGGCGAGGTGGATGGCGGGGGTGATGAAGCGTTCCTCTTCTTCGCCGAAGATTCCGTGTTCTCCGGCGTGGGGATTGAGGCCGAGGACGGCGAGGCGGGGGGTGCGCCCGTGGAAGCGCGCCATGGCCCGGTTGGTCAGGCTGACCACTTCCACGATGCGCCCGGTGGAGAGTTGGCGGGGAACCTCGCGCAGGGGGAGATGGGCGGTGACGAGGCTGCAGGTGAGAGCAGGGGAGGTGAGCATCATGCAGTGATGCGGGGCGCCGGTCTTCGCGACGAGGAGTTCGGTGTGGCCCGGGTATTGGATGCCGCTGGCGCGGAGCGACTCCTTGTGGATCGGGCAGGTGACGAGGGCGTCGAACTCGCCGTCGAGGGTGGCGTCGACGGCGGCTTCGAGGTAATCGATGGCGGCGCGGGCCTGGAGCGGGCTGCTGACGCCGGGTCGGAGGTTTTCGACGGGGCCGAGGTCCCGGACGTGGCCGGCGCCGGGGAGACCGGTGGCCCGGGCCACGCGGTCGAGAACCTCCCGGCTCCCGAAGACGGTGAGGTCGTGCAAGCGGGTGGGCGCTTCGGGCGTGAAGAGGCGCAGGCAGAGTTCCGGGCCGATCCCGGCAGGGTCCCCCATCGTGATTGCGACCCGCGGCTCACGCATAAGGAGATGTTGGACGATGGGACGGGAGGAGGGAAGGCCGGGATTCGAGACTGGGGGAGATTTTGCCTCAGTGGGGGCCTGCGGGCCGGATTCGTTGAAGTCCCCGGATGGTGAAGGCATGTTGACAAGCGGGATATGCGAAGCGGGACGCCTGCGGGATTGGGAGCGCCCGGGACGGTCGGGCTTGCAATTTCGGGCCTGAGACGACACCAATCGACCCGCGCAATGAAAGCTTACCTGATTTACGGCAGCGAGAACGACAAGCCGTTCATGGAACCGGCGCTGAAGTACTTCCAGGCCGAGGAGGTCGGCTATGTGGAAGAAGTGCTCTCGGCGCATCGCGACCTCGACAAGCTCATCGAGTTCCTTGACCGGATCGAGAAGAGCGGGGCGAAGGGGGTGATTCTGGCGATTGCGGGATTGGCGGCGGCCCTTCCGGGAGTGGTGGCAATGAAGACCTCCCTGCCGGTCATCGGGGTGCCGGTCCCCGGGGGACCGCTGAACGGGATCGAGGCCCTGCTTTCGATATCGCAGCTTCCGGGCGGGGTGCCGGCCACCACGGTGGGCCTGCACTCGAAGGCGCCCTTG
>CAYPUM010000454.1:0-3546 GCA_964413545.1 uncultured Roseibacillus sp.
GATTTCCCCGGTCCGGCGCACGTGGGTCCCGCCGCAGAGTTCCATCGAGTATCCATCGAGGGCTTGCGGGGCGCCTCCGATCTGCACCACCCGCACGTTTTCCCCGTATTTGTCGCCAAAGAACTGCATGATGTCGCGCCGCGCCCGCACTTCCGCGAACGGCGCCTCCCGCCAGCTCACCGCGTCGTCGGCCGCGATGCAGGCGTTGACCCTCTCTTCCAGGGCGGCAACCTCGTTGGCGTCCACCGGACCGGAGCTGAAGTCGAACCGCAGCCGGTCCTCGGCCACCAGTGACCCCTGCTGGGACGCATCGGGAGAGACGACCTCGTGCAACGCCCAGTGCAACAAGTGCGTGGCGGTGTGATGCGCCTCGATCCGGCGGCGGCGCCGCGGGTCAACCTTCAGGACAACGCGGTCGCCGGGCCTCACCCTGCCCACCAGGTTTCCCGGCACGCCGTGGGCCCGCGCCGCCCCGATCTGCCGGACCGCCACGACCGGGATCTCGTTCCCGCGAACAACGATGGTTCCCGTATCCCCGACCTGGCCGCCCATTTCGGCGTAGAGCGGGGTGCGATCCGGGATGATCCAGAGCAGCTCCTCGTCGCTGTGCTCTTCGAGGACGGTGGCCTCGCATTCGTCCTCCGCAAATCCGACGAACCCGGTGGCAGCCTTGGTGGCGATCTCGAGGGCGGAGACGCCTTCGCTTTCGCGGGCCTCCCGGGCCCGCCGCTTCTGCCCGTCGAGAAGCTCGTCGTAACGCTCCATGTCGACCCGCAATCCCCGCTCCCGGCACAGCAACTGGGTCAGGTCGATCGGGAACCCATAGGTGTCGTAAAGCTTGAACGCCGTCTCGCCGGGAAAAACGGAGGCAACCTTCGCGGCCTCCTCCTCGTACAGCTTCAGTCCCCGGTCGAGGGTCTCGTTGAAGCTGTTCTCCTCGCGCTCGAGCGTGTCCCGGATCACGCCGGCCCGGTCGCGAAGCTCCGGGAACGCGCCGCCCATCTCCCGCGCCAGCGTCCCCACCAGCTCCGGCAGGAAGGTCCTCCCGCCGGTGAAGCCGAGTTCGCGCCCGTACCGCACCGCCCGCCGCAGAATACGACGCAGGACGTAGTTGCGGCCCGTGTTGCCGGGCAGGATGCCGTCCGCAATCGAGAACGCCAGCGTGCGCACATGATCCGCGATGACGCGGAAGGCGATGGCGTGCCGCAGCTCGCGGGGATGCCCGGCCCGCCCCGGCTCCGGGTAGACGTCAAGGTAGCGCTCCCCGCAAAGCTCTTCCAGCCGGGCGAAGACGGGCCGGAACAAGTCCGTGTTGTAGTTCGACGGCTTCCGCGAGAAGTCCGTGAACCCCTCCGTGTTCTGGATGACCGAGCAGGCCCGCTCGAATCCCATTCCCGTGTCGACGTGCCGCGCCGGCAATTCCCGGAACGTCCCGTCCGCATCGGCGTTGAACTGGATGAAGACGAGGTTCCAGATCTCAATGCAGTCGTCGGTGTCCTTGTTGACCAGCGTCCCGCGCGTGTCCCCGGCCGGGGTCAGATCGATGTGCAACTCCGAACACGGGCCGCACGGCCCGGTGTCTCCCATCATCCAGAAGTTGTCCTTCACCGTGCCGTCCACCACGTGCACCCGCGGGTCGCGGCCGGCCTGCTCGAACAGGCGCCGCCAGTGATCGTAGGCCTCATGGTCGAACTCGCTCGGGTCGCCGGGGCCGGGGCGGTAGACGGTGGCGTAGAGCCGCCCCGGCGGCAGCCCCCAGCGCTCGACGAGCAGTTCCCAGGCCCAGTGGATCGCTTCCTCCTTGAAGTAGTCTCCGAACGACCAGTTGCCCAGCATCTCGAAGAAGGTGTGGTGGTAGGAGTCCTGACCCACGTCCTCCAGGTCGTTGTGCTTGCCTCCGGCCCGAATGCACTTCTGCGTGTCGACCGCCCGCGGGGGATCATAGGGCGCCTTCTGCGTCCCAAGGAAGTACGGCACGAACTGGTTCATCCCTGCGTTCGTGAAGAGCAAGCCCGGTGATTGCGGCAGAAGCGACGCCGAGGGAACCACCGTGTGCCCTTTCTCCGCAAAATAGTCCAGAAAGCTCTGCCGAATCTCTGCCGCCGTCATGTGGCTGCGATCAGAAACCGGCAACCCGCCACAATGCACGCGAATTCTCCGAATCCGAGCAAAATCAGAGCGAAAGAAAGCGGAATACGCAGTGCCGAAATCCCGCGCCCGGCATAGGCTCCATTCGGTCCCTCACCGGGCCGGCTCGATCCCAACCCTCTTTGCATTCTACGATCCGCCCGCCATGATCCCGGTTGCTTCCCGACACACGGCTGGTTCGTGCAGCCTGTTCATGGCTCCCCGGCTCCGCTTCTTCTCATGATACAGGAAGGCTTCGAACTCATGGTCATCGGGATGGGCGTCGTGTTCGCCTTTCTCGTCCTGCTGGTCGTTTGCATGACCTGCAGCGGGATGTTCTTCCAGCGGTTCAGTCACCTCTTCCGCGAGGAGAGCCCGGTTGAGCCGCCGAACGGCTCGCCGCCCCGCCCGCCGGCTGCTCTTGCAGCCGCCGTGGCCGCCGCTCGCCGCGCCCGCCAATGACCCGCGCCCCCGCCCTTGACCAAGCCATTCCGCGCATGCCCGAGATGCCGTCCCTCTCCCGGAACCGACTCGACCGATAAGCCAAGATGCCGCGCAAGAAGATTCATGTCATGATCACGGCCTTCCGTGACGGGTTCCAGAGCGCCTACGGCGCCCGGGTCTTCACCAGGGACTTCATGCCGGCTGTCGAGGCCTCCCGCGAGGCCGGACTGACGCACTTCGAAGCCGGCGGGGGCGCCCGCTTTCAGAGCCTCTACTTCTACAGCAACGAGGACGCCTTCGACATGATGGACGAGTTCCGCGAGAAGGCCGGCCCGGACGCCGACCTCCAGACGCTGGCCCGCGGCATCAACGTCGTCGCTCTCGATTCCCAGCCGCGCGATGTCATCGATCTCCATGCCCGCATGTTCAAGAAGCACGGCATCACGACCATCCGGAACTTCGACGCCCTCAACGACTTCAACAACCTGATCGATTCCGGGCGCTCGATCACCGATGCCGGGCTCAACCACGAGGTGTGTGTCACCCTGATGGCCCTCCCTCCCGGATGCGAGGGCGCCCACGATCCGGATTTCTACGAGAGGACCCTCAGGGAGATCCTCGACGCCGGGATTCCCTACAGCTCGGTGTGCTTCAAGGACGCTTCCGGCACCTCCTACCCGTCCGTTATTCACGAAACCGTCAAGCGCGCCCGCAGGATGCTGCCCGAGGGCACCAAAATCGTCTTTCACACCCACGACACCGCCGGGACCGGAGTGATCTGTTACCAGGCCGCCATCGAGGCCGGGGCCGACCAGATTGATCTTTCGCTGGCCCCGTGTTCCGGCGGGACGTGCCAGCCGGACGTCGCCAGCATGTGGCACGCCCTGCGCGGCACCGGATTCGATCTCGATCTCGACATCGAGAAGGTGATGCAGGCCGAGGAGGTCTTCAAGGACTGCATGAAGGACTACTTCA
>CAYPUM010000455.1:0-3545 GCA_964413545.1 uncultured Roseibacillus sp.
GCTGAAGAACTCCCCGTCCGAGACGGTCAGTCCAACCTCCGCGAGATATCCCGGATCGTTGGGAGGATCGGGAGGATTGGTGATGCCGGGGCTGGTCCCGAACCCGTCACCCTCGGAATCGATCACGATGCCCCAGGTGAGACCGTTGACCGGACCCGGCGAGAGGCCGTCGGAAATGTTGTTGAGGGCGTAGAGAGCGTCGGTGAATTCAAGAGTGACCGCACCGTGAGCGAGCCCCGCCCCAAGGAGACCGAGCAGGGCGGTTTGGAGCTTTCTCATGGTCAGGCAGAGTTCAGGGAAGACGCTCCTTGTCATTGGGCGGCGGGCGGGTAGAAGCGGTCCCGGGCCCACGCCGCTCCGGGATCCGAGCCCGAGGATCGACGCAGCACGAAGCCCCTGCCGGGTTCGAGGAGGAATGTTTCGGTGACGTTCTGGCCGGTCGAACCATTGTACCAGGATCCGGAGAAATAGATGAGGCTGACGGAGGACGACTTGTTGATGCCCGCCGACGAGTTGTCGTAGACGTAGATCTTGTCGTTGTTTTCGGCGGGCAGACCGAGGCCGCCGGCGCCCCCGACCGGGACGGGGATCGGATCGGAGTGGGATACGAAAAGGTCCTCGGTATCCGTCGGCACGTTTTTCGAGAGATCGGCACGATGCCGGGCTCGGGGAATGGCGCCGAAGATGCGGAGTTCCTCGATCGGATCGACACCGCTTCGGAAGACGAACGTTTCTCCGGGATGGAGCACCGTGTCGTTCGAAACGGCGCCGGTCGACCCATTATACCATGTTCCCGAAAAGTAGATGAAGCTCCGGGAGGAACTCTTGTTGATCCCGCCCGAGGAGACCTCGTAGAGGTAGATCTTGCAGTTGTCGTAGACTCCGGAACCCTCGAAGAGCCGCCCCAGAGTCCAGCAGGGCCGGATTTCGAGCCGCTCACCCGGCGCCACCGAAGACAGAAGCCCGGGGCTGGTGACTTCGACCGTCAGAAGGTCGCCGTCCGGATTGCTGTCGTCGTCCGGAATGATGAGAACGCGCAAGCCCGCCTCAGCCCCGGTCGTGATGGTGGCCCCGAACGGCGCATCCGCCCCGCTGGCCCATTCATCGTCGCCAAACGTCGGAGCACCCGACACCCTGATCGTGGCCGGCGCCAGAACCTCCCCGGTCTCGGAATCGAGCACCGCCTCGCTGGTCTCATTCACCGTCGCCGCCAAGGCGAGATTATTCACGAGCGGGAGCGTCAGATAGACGTCGCTCCCGGCCGCTACGGCCGGTCCTTCACCCGTCGCTCCCAAACGAACATACCCTCCCACCGGAGCGTAGATCGTCTCCGCCCACAGCGGCCCGCAGACTGCCACCGCCATCATGCCGCCGGCCCATCCTCCCCCTGAGAGGACACATCGCATGCCTCTTGATAGAATGGCTGGATTTGTAAGGCAACAATATAATCAAGCAATCTTTAAATTTTTGTTGTTCAATTGTTTTATTGGATGGTGTAACCGGGCGATGCTCCATGGCAGGAGCGGACCCCTGATTCATTTGGCGGTTCGGAGCTTGAATGCGCCCAAGGTGTCGGGAACAATTCGCTGCTGCGGCGGGGCGCCGCGACACCGGGCCCAAAACGATGGGGAGAGAGACGCCAGCAGTCTACCATTGTCCCTCCTGCGGTTCGTTGGTCAGTGCCAAGCCGGAAGGAGAACGGCCGGCGTCATGCAACCGTTGCGGATTTGAATTCAAGAAACGGGTCCTGATCGCTCCCCGTGCCGAGGCGGTCGCGCGACGGGTGGGCAAGGGGTTCGTGCAGCGGGATGTCCAGTCCCGGCGGCGTCCCACGAAGAAGGCGGAGCCCGCTCCGTTTCAGGGACAGCAACCGGAGACATCGAACCCGCCCGCGGGCGGACCCGCCGGCGACCCGCAACCGGCGGAGTTGGAGGCCCCGAAGAGATTGGTCCGGCACCGCAAGAAGCGTCCCCGGTCGGGCCTCACGCCGGTTCTGTTCGGCGTCGGGTGGATCATTTGCGTGATCTTGATCGTGGTCCTCGCGGTGATGCAGAAGAAGCGGTCCGAGCAGGGGGGCGAGGCCGGGTCGGACGAGAAGCGAGGCGCCGCGTGGAGCGAAGCGCAGACGGAGGCATACCTCGGGCGGCAGGCGGAGGAGATTCGCTCGAACTTTCTAAGTTTTTTCGAGGGGGCCACCAGTGCCGGGCGGGCCCAGTATGTGTATGAGCCGTATCGCGTGGCGCCCCTGATGGAGAGGCACTACGAGCAGAACCTCCCACTGAAGCCGCAAGGCGAAGCGGTGATCGACGAGCAGCGTCTGGTGCGCGACCGGGGAAAAGAGCGCATCGAGACAATCTGGCGCTTCGGCAAAGACGGGGACAGCCGGGAGGCCGTCTTCATCCGGCATGACGGCCGGTGGGTTCTCGATTGGGAAGCCTTCGTGCGGTTCTCGACCGAACCGTGGCATCTGTTCGTCGGCGGAATCACGGACGGGGAGGGCGAATTCCGGCTCTACATGCGACTGCGCAACCCGCAGTTGGACGAGGGCCGGGAATCGCTGAGCGTGCAGTTCTATCCGCCGCATGCCACCGACGTGAAGCTGCGTCGCCTCGGATCGCCGGTGGTGGCGATTCCGATGAACACCCGAGCCGGGCGGCGCATCGATCGTCTCGTGGAAGAAGCCGAAAAGCATCGCGCCCGCGGGGCCGCCGGGTTCAGTGCTCGCGATCCGCGCGGAGTCTACCGGGTGCGGGTGCGATTGGCGTGGGAGGACGAGGGGACCGGGGAAGAGAAACTGGCCGTCAGGGAAATTCTCGCCGGCCATTGGCTGGGCGCAGGAATCGTGGAGGACTTCCCGGCCGACCCGCGCCCGGAGGCCGCGGGAACTCCTGCAGCCCCGGGTGCCGCCCCGAAGGAAGACGACCGCTCCGCAGGCGCCAACTCGACGGGGACTTGAACTTCTGCCACAGCGGGGCGACACTCCGGCGCCGGAGAACGGGACACGCAGCGGACGACGGCACACCAAGGGAGAAGGATCACACCGACTCCATGATGATCCTCGCCGGCCTCCGGCCAACGCCATGAGCATCAGTCGTACGATTTGGGAGCGGACCCTCGCGGGGCCGGCGGGCCGGAAGGCCGACGTCCCCGGCCGCGACTCTCCCCAAGCGGGGCATGAAACGGAACCAAAGAGCTCCGGCGACGTTCCCGTCGGGGAGGAAGCGCCCCGAACCTCATGGTGGGGCCTCGAAGAGGAGTGGGGGCGGCGCCAAAGGGCCGGCCCGGAAGCGAAGTATGCGCTGGCGGCGGTCTGTGTCCTTGCGGTTTCGATTCTGGCGGTCGTGGCGGGTGTCTTCGTTTCGCGGGCGCGGTTTGGCGCTCCCGCCGCAGAGGAGCGGTCCGGCGCCCTCGATTTCGATCAGCGTGACGTCACGGCCACGGTCCGGAGCGGGAAGAGGTCTCTGCGGTGGTTCCTGAATCATTCCACGGAAGCCTACCACGAAGCGGTCGGGATTCTCGAGGCGCTCAATCGGGTGGATGACCCG
>CAYPUM010000456.1:0-3536 GCA_964413545.1 uncultured Roseibacillus sp.
GCCGGGGGCCCTTCTGAGACGCTGAACACATACCCGGCTGAGCCGGAGGATCCCCCATTGGGCGATGAGCGCCCTCAGCTTACCTGTCTCGCTCGACCGGACGAAACCGGTCGACTTGACCGGCGGTCTCGAATGGCTCTTCATCGCCGCTCATCCGTGGAATCGGCGGTTGAGAACGAGCGACGCGTGGGAGCGTTCGAAAGCGGTGTCGCCCGGCTTCGCCCCCTTCGACGCAGCTCAGGGCCTGAGCCTGTCGAACGGCTGCGGGCTGCGGCGGGCAGGCTGCTGCGCTTGCCACCGCACTCCACGCGGGGGCCGGTGGACGGAGCTCTCTACGCGGCGCGGAGGGAGTGCTCCGCGGCGAGCCAATCGGTCAGTTCGTCGCCGGGCAGCCCGTTTTCGACGCGGTGGAGAAAATCGGATCTGGTTCAGGTTGTGGAGGGGGTCAGTGTCGCTATACTGGAGAAGCGGCCGATGAGCGTTGATCCAAGATACACATGGGACGAGGCCAGCGGGGCGGGGCATCTGGAGAGCAGCGCGCCGGGAAGTCTCGGTTGGCGGGTGCTGGTGGCGGTGACGGCGGCGGTGCTTCTGCACCTGGTGGGGCTCTGGGCGCTGGGGAGAGTGGGTCTGGTGATCGAGCTTTCGGATTTCGAATGGCGGTCGCAGTCGTTCCAGGTGGCGGAGGTGGAGACGCTTCCCGAGACGGTGGTGGCGCCGCCGGAGGAGGAAGCGATTGAGGCACCGCCGGACGAGGCGGCGGAACTTCTGACCGAGATCGAGGAGTTGCTTCCGGAACTCGACGACATGGAGATCGATATTTTGCCGGAACTTGAGAAACCGAAGGTTTCGCTGGAGCCGCTGAAGCCGGCCTTGGCGGGCGAAGAGGACTCGGACCTGCTGGAGCCCGTCAAGGCGCCGGAGGTGAGGGCGAAGCTCGAGGAGATGGGGCGGGGCAAGCCGCTGTTCGAGGAGGTTCCGGAGGGCCGCGTGGTGATCGAGGCCGGGAGTGTGACGGGAGACATTCCGGATCCCGACACCTATCTGCGGGACGCTGCGGTGAAGGGCGCCGGGGGGTTGAGCGAAGAGGGTTTTCTGGACGGTTACACCGAGCTGAGCCGGTATCTGAACATGGACGTCGATCAACTGGACGAGGGGCGGGCGGCCCTGCCGAGTGATCTGCTCTTCGAGTTTGACAGTGCGGAGCTGAAGCAAAGCGCGCGGTTGGGCTTGATGAAGCTCGCGATCCTGATCGACCGGAATCCCGAGATGTACTGCATCCTCGAGGGGCACACCGACCTCTTTGGCGCCGATGCCTACAACCTTGCGTTGTCCCGCCGCCGGGCCCAGGCCGTCAAGGACTGGCTCGTCAGGGCGCTGCGCGTCGACGGTTCGCACATCATCGTCCGCGCCTTCGGCAAAACAAAGGCCAAGGTCAAGGAAGGCACCCGCGAAGAGCAGGCCCTCAATCGCAGGGTCGACATCCTCATGCGCAAATCGATCCCGCCCGAAGAGCCCGTCCTTGTCACCCCGAAGCGGGCCGTGCCGGTCGAGGAGGAGGCCCTGCCGGCGCGGCCGGTCGAACCGCTCCGGGCGCGGCCCGTCGATTAGGCCGCCGGGGCGTCGGGGTCCGGCTGCAGGTCAGGATCCGGCTGCGGATCGGGGTCCGGCTGCGGGTCTGGGTCCGGCTGCTGGTCTGGGTTCGGGGATGCCGCTTGCGGCGGTTCCGGCTCGTCGCGGAGCCGGAGGCGGGAGTCGGATTCGAGGAGGCGGGCCAGTTCGGGCCATCCGCCGGGTTTCTGGAGATTGAAGATGCAGAGGTAGAGGGAAACGATGCGGGGGTCGTATTTTTCGAAGAGGGCGTTGGCGGTGGCCTCGAGTTTTTCGCCGTCGACCGTCTCGGGGAGCGAGCCTTCGACCGACCCCTCGCCATTGTGTTCGATGCCCATGCCGTCGCAGAAATCGACAAGCATGGGCTTGTGAAAGTGCATGAACCAGACTTGGAAGAGGTGTTCACCCACCGGGTCGTTGGCGCGCACCGCGAGCGTCTTGTGCATCCATGCGAGCTGTTGGTCGACCGGCTTTTTCTGGATGAAGACGGGGCGCAGCTTGCGCGACTGGGCCAAGGTCGCCAAGGCGCTCTTGTAGACTTCGCGCTCCTGCTCGCGGAAGGTGGTGAACATCTCCCGCACGATGGCAGGGTCGATTTTCTGGTAGACCTCGTAGGCTTTCACGGTGGGGGAGCACCAGTTTTGGCTGCGGAGCGGGGTGTGTCGAGTGTCGAGTGCCGGGTGGCGGGTGGCGGGTGTGGGGTGTGGGGTGTGGGGCGGCGCCCTTGAAATCCGGAATTCGTGACAAACGAGTCAAGTTTTGCGATCTGCCGTTTCGGAGAACGATGGCGGGCAACGATGACGGATGACGAGGGAGGCGCGTTTTGAGCAATGGCCCCCCGTCATCGTCGCCGTCATCGTCAACCGGTCCGAGGCATCGCCTCGCTGGAGAACCTAAAGCTTGACTCATCCGCGAGGGTTTTGATTTTCAGGGGTTTGGGACGATGGCGAGAGAACGGGAGAGCGAGGTGCGGGTGTTTGCTCCGGCGACGGTGGCGAACGTGGCGTGCGGATTTGACGTGCTGGGGTTTGCGATTCATGCGCCGGGCGACGAGGTGGTGGCGCGGCACTCGGAGACCCCGGGTCTCCGGATCGTGAAGATCACCGGGGATGGAGGGAAGCTGCCGCAGGATGTGGCCACCAACACGGCCGGGGTGGCGGCGCAGGATTTGTTGAGACATCTCGGGATGCTGGACCGTGGGATCGAACTCGAGGTCCACAAGAAGATGCCGTTCGGGAGCGGGCTGGGATCGAGTGCGGCGAGCGCCGTGGCGGGGGCGTTTGCGGTGAACAAACTGATCGGGGAACCGCTGACGAAGAAGCAGCTTCTTCCGTTTGCGATGACCGGGGAGGCGAGCGCGGACGGAGCGTGGCACGCGGACAACGTGGGCCCGTGTCTGTTGGGCGGGGCCGTCTTCATTCGCTCGAACCATGAACTGGACATCGCGCCGCTGCCGGTCCCCGCGGAGCTGTGGGTCGCGGTGGTGCATCCCGAGCTCGAGATTCTGACGAAGGTGGCCCGGGAGATCCTGCCGCGGGAGGTGCCGCTCGAGAACGTCACGCAGCAGGTCGGCAACCTTGGCGGGTTGATCTGCGGGCTGATCCAGGAGGACTACGAGCTGATCAGCCGCTCGATTCATGACGTGATTGCGGAGCCGCGGCGGCAGAAGCTGATACCGGATTTCTATCGGGCCAAGCGCGACGCGATGGCGGCGGGGGCGCTGGGATTCAGCATTTCGGGGGCGGGGCCGAGTGTCTTTGCGTTGTGTCACGGCGAGGAGACGGCGCGGCGGGTGGCGGCGGAGGTCTCGCGGGTTTTCGGGGAGGTTCCGCTCGACAACCATGTGTATGTTTCGAGGGTGAATCCGCACGGGGTGCATCTTATGGACAGCGGGGGCGGGCGCCGGGAATTGGAATGAATCGATT
>CAYPUM010000457.1:0-3536 GCA_964413545.1 uncultured Roseibacillus sp.
GCCGCCGTAGAGGGCGTAGGAGCCGCCGAGTCCGATGCCGGCGAGCAGCGGCGGGAAGGTCATGGTGATGGCGAAGTTCGCGATCCACAGCACGAAGGTGGCGAGGGCCATGGCGCTGCCGCGGATCCGGTTGGCGAACATTTCGCCGAGCAGCCGGAACACGATGAAGGCGCCGCTGTCCGTCGCCCAGCCGGACCCGAGCGCGCTGGCCAGGAAGGCCAGCGCTGACGCCAGCATCACCGGCTTGCGGCCGGCCTTGTCGGCCAGCGTGTCGGCCAGCAGCGCCCCCGCCGCACACCCGAGCAGCATCGAGGCGACCGAAAACCCGGTGCCGACCGAGCCCGAGCCGAAGGCGTCCTGCAGCGCCCCGACCGTGCCGTTGATCACCGCGCTGTCGAAGCCGAACAGAAAACCGCCGACCGCCGCGGTGGCGCTGTAAAAGACGACACGACCGAAGTGGGAGGACCCGGGATTCGCACTCATCAAGGGCGGGGAGCGTGGAGAGGCTTGGCGGGGAGCGTCGCGCTACGGCCGGCCATGTGCTTCAGACCGGTCAGGCCGGGAGCGGCCCGCCTCTCCGAATATCCTTGCAAAAAATTCATATTAATGCTATTTTCGCAAGGATGATCGAACGCCGTGCGGAGTCGACGACGATGGGATTGCTGGGGCGGTTTCCGGCGGTGGTGTTGCTGGGGCCGCGGCAGGTGGGCAAGACCACTCTGGCGCTGGCATGTGGGGAAGCGCTTGGGGGGTGGTATCTGGATTTGGAAAGCCGGCGCGACCTGAGCAAGCTTGCCGATCCTGAGGACTATCTTTCCCGCCACGAGGAGCGTCTGGTGATTCTGGATGAGATCCAGCGGGTGCCCGATCTGTTTCCCTCGTTGCGCGGGTTGATTGATGAAGGGCGGCGGCGGGGGCGCCGGACGGGGCGGTTCCTGCTGCTGGGCTCGGCTTCGTTGGAGTTGGTCCAGCAGGGCAGCGAGAGCTTGGCGGGGCGGATCGCCTACGTCGAGCTGGCTCCGCTGGATGCCATCGAGACGGGGTCGGAGCCGGTGACGAGGCTGTGGCTCCGGGGGGGGTTTCCGGAGAGCTACCTGGCGGGCAGCGACGCGGCGAGCGGCGAGTATCGGGACTTCCTCATCCGCTCGTATCTCGAGCGCGACGTGCCGCTGCATGGCAGCCGGCTGGGGGCGGGCAAGATCCGCCGCCTGTGGACGATGCTGGCGCATGCCCAGGGGGGGCTCGCCAATTTGGCGACGCTTTCGCGCAACCTCGAAATCGACGTGAGGACGGTCACCGCGCAGCTCGAGTTGCTGGAGCGGATGCTGTTGCTGCGGCGGCTCCAGCCGTGGCACGCCAACGTGGGCAAGCGGCTGGTGAAATCGCCGAAGTTGTATCTTCGCGATTCCGGCCTGGTGCATGAGTTGCTTGGCATCGGCGATCTCGAAGCGCTGCTTGGACACCCGGTGGTCGGGGCGAGCTGGGAGGGGTTCGTGATCGAGAACCTGCTGGCCTGCGCACCGCCGCGAACCGGAGCATGGTTTTACCGGACCAGCGGCGGCGCCGAAATCGACCTGCTGATCGAGTTCCGCGGCGGCAAATGTTGGGCGGTCGAAATCAAGCGCGGTCTCTCCCCGCAGGTGAGTCGCGGGTTTCACTCGGCGCTCGACGACGTGAAGCCGGCGGCGGCGTTCGTGGTCCATGGCGGCGACGACCGCTTCAAGCTCAAGCAGGGCGTCGAAGCCATCGGCCTGCGCCACTTGCAACGGCAGCTTCTCGGGCTTTCCGGGGAGTGATGCGGGCATGGTGGCGGGCGGGAAGGGGACCGGACGGTGCCGCGTCAGACCCGGCAGCTCACCTTGAGGGTGGCGCATTCCGAGCCGGCGGACGGCCCGTGCGGACGGATCGTGTAGCGGCCGACGGCGGCGGGGATGACGAAGGCCTCGGCATGGTGGACGACGAAGGGAGCGAAGGCGCCGTCGGGGCTCTCGACCACGGCCTCCGCACCCTCGACGAGGTTGATCACGTTGACGCTGTCGCCGCGGGTGTCGTGGGCGACGCGGGCGGTGAACCAGTGGCGGCGGGTTTCGAGGAACTCGCTCCGGTAGAGGCCGGTGCGTTCCTCGCGCCAGCCGTCGCCGGTGGCGACCGGCTCGACGGCGTTGGCGAGGTGCTCGCGGACCCATGACTCGCGGCGGTCCCAGCGGATCACCGCGCGGGCGCGTTCGAGGTTGATCGGGCGCGGCCTGCCGTCGAGGCCGAGCCGCCCCCAGTCCCACATCTTGAAGGTGAAGATGTAGGGGGTGTGGCTGATTTCGAGCACCATGCTGCCGGCGCCGGAACAGTGGCAGGTGCCGGCGGGGATCAGGAAATGATCGTGCCTGCGGGCGGGGAAACGGGCGACGTGGCCGGCGTCCCACGGATAGATGCCGAGATAGACCAGCGGCGCGGGGCCGGTGTTGACCGTGCGGTGGGCGGTGTGACCGGGGACATAGACGACCGCGCCGGCCTCGAGCGGCAGCATCCGGCTCTCGAACGTGCCCTCGGCCTCGATCAGCAGCGCCCCCTCCCCGAAGAAAGACGGGTTGGAAAACCCATTTTCCGATCACGGGCTGGTGACGACGAGGCGAGGGCGCCACACCTATTCGATCACCTGATCTTTCACCTTATCCTTCACCTAATGGACCAAAGATTATGTAGAACGATTATGCAGAACGATCAGGAGCAAGGATCACGGACCCGTGACCTTGAGGCGGGCGAAGCGGGCCGGTGCATCGCCGGGGATGGTGTAATCGATGGTGGCGCCAAGGGTCACCTCGCCTGCGGGGACCGGGTTCCAATCGACGAGGTTGGTCGAGGTTTCCACGACGAAGTCGGAGCCGTAGGCGCCGGGGTAGTCGGGGCCGACGGGCCATGAGACGGTGCCGGTGGCATCGGGAACCGGCAGGGCGGTGAAACCGCTGCCGGACTCGCCCATGAAGAATTCGATGCCATTTGGGGCGCCGTCGTCGTCGTGGTCCATGTCCATCGATTGGCCCGGGGCGTTGGTGGCGGCCCATGCGGCGAAGTCGTCCTCGGCGGCGGTGAGCAGGCCGGCCTCGAGGGCGAGCCAGCCGACGCTTTCGGCGTTGTGATCGGTTTCGGGGTCGCCGGAGGTTTCTTCCTCGAGGAAGATGGTGGCGCTCGAGGCGGTCCGGTCGGTGACCCGCAGCGCGCACGGTTCGCCGGCGTAGGTCTGGCTGTTGGCGAGGAAGACGGGGGCGGCGGCGAAGGACTGGCTGAAGGAAACGGCGGCGGGCGTGTGGGTGATGGTGCGCGCGGTGCTGGCGGCCTCGAACAACTGGCCGGCGGAGTCCCCGCTGGTGCGTTCGATGGCGATCCAGTGGACCGTTTCGGTGGTGTGGGCGCCGTCGTTGCCTTCCTCCTCGTCGAGCTTCACCTCGAAGCCGGAGGCCGTGACGCTGCGCAGGCGCTCGGTGACGGCCGAGGCCTCGCGGGTGCCGACGACCTGCGCGATCACCGCCGGGGCAACGGCG
>CAYPUM010000458.1:0-3517 GCA_964413545.1 uncultured Roseibacillus sp.
CAGATCTATCATGGGGCCTGCGAACTTCCTGTCATGGCGCAGCCCAACGCCGGCGCCCCCGTCATCGAGAACGACACGACCGTCTTTAATCAGACGCCCGAAGAAATGGCCGCGGACTTGCCCGCCCTTCTCGACGCGGGCGTCAACGTCGTCGGCGGATGCTGCGGAACCTCTCCCGATCACATCCGCGCCTTCCGCGCGGTTGTGGACGCCCACCGGTAATGATCTCGTGCCGGCGCGGTGGAGGGTGGATGCTTGCGGAACCCTGCCGGGCTTGTTTTGCGTTTCCGGGGCGCGGTGGCGTGTTTCGGTGGCGTGTTTCAGGGCATGGAGGAGGAGGCATCTATTCCCGGAATGGTGAATTTTGGGTTTCAGGGGGGGCCGGGATTGGCCAACCTCCTGTCGGCCACATGGCCCAACGCGTATGACGGATAGTGACCGCGCCAACCTGCTGCTCCATGTGCCGTGCGAACGGAAGGAATCCGAGAGGCGCGCTGCCTTGGACCCGGGGGCGGTGCAGCGGCTTGCCGGCCTCGGCATCCGGGTCCGGATCGAGGAGGGACTGGGGGAACGAAGCGGCATTCCGGGATCGGACTACGAGGAGGCCGGGGCCGAGGTGGTGACGGACCGCGAGAAGGCGCTGGGCGAGGCCGACGTCGTGGTGCGGGTCCACCCTCCCGTCGCAGAGGAGGTTGGCGGCCTGAAGCGGGGGGCGGTGCATCTCAGCTTCATGGACCCGTTCAATCAACCGGAACTCATCGCGGCCTTTGCCATGGCCGGGGTGACCGCCGCGAGCATCGAGATGATTCCGCGCACCACGCTGGCGCAGAAGATGGACGGCCTGAGTTCCCAGGCGAGCTTGGCGGGATACGCGGCCGTCATTCAAGGGGCGGGCCGCCTGCCCGTGGTTCTTCCCATGATGATGACGCCGGCCGGGACGCTCCCGCCGGCGCGGGTCTTCGTGATCGGCGCCGGAGTGGCGGGCCTGCAGGCCATTGCCACCGCAAAGCGGCTGGGGGCGCGGGTCGAGGCCTTCGACACGCGGCCCGAAGTGGAAGAACAGGTCGCCTCGCTGGGCGCCAAGTTCGTCAAGGTCGACCTCGGCGAGACCGGCCGCACCGCGCAGGGCTACGCCCGGGCCCTCACCGAGGAACAACTCGAAATGCAGCGCAAGGCGATGGCGGGCGTCTGCGCAAAATCCGATCTCGTCGTCACCACCGCCAAGGTCTTCGGCCGGAAAGCGCCCCTCATCGTGACCGGGGAAATGGTTGCCGGCATGCGTCCCGGGAGCGTGATCGTCGATCTGGCCGCCGAAACGGGAGGCAACGTCGCGGGAACCGTGGTCGATCAGGAGGTGCTCACGGACAACGGGGTCCGGATCATCGGCACGGCCTGCCTTGAAGGGACGGTCGCCCGTCACGCCACCCGGATGTTCGCCTCGAACGTCGCCAGTTGGATCGAACACTTCTTCGACGCCGAGGCCGGGAATCTGCAACTCGATTTTGACGACGAGATTCTTGCGGGCTGCACCATCACCCATGCCGGGGCGGTCGTGCATCCCCGGTTCAAGGATGACAAGGAAGACTGACCGCCTGCAACCCGCTTTCCGCGTTCTGACATGGAACTCGCCCCGCTTCTTCTTCTCCTCTTCGCCTTCACCCTTGCGATCTTCCTCGGCTTCGAGCTGATCTCGAAAGTCCCCTCGCAGCTTCACACGCCGCTGATGAGCGGCTCCAACGCCATTTCCGGCATCACCATCGTGGGCGCCTTGCTGGCGCTGGACGCCGGCGGCTCGGAAGCGGCGAAGTGGATCGGCTTCGCGGCGGTCGTCTTCGCCACCATCAACGTGGCCGGCGGATACATGGTCACCGACCGCATGCTCGCCATGTTCAAGAAGAAGGACGAAGGGAAGAAAGGACCGCGGTCATGAATGCCGTCCTCATCAACCTCCTCTACATCGCGGCGTCGATCCTTTTCATCTTCGGGATCAAGATGCTCGGTTCGGCGGACACCGCCCGCCGCGGCAACCAGCTTTCCGCGGCCGGAATGCTCATCGCAGTGGTGGCCACCCTGCTGTATTTCGGCCTGTCGTGGTGGATGGTGGTGGCCGGGATGCTGGTGGGCGGGACGATCGGAGCCATCGCCGCGACCCGCGTCCGGATGACCGGCATGCCGGAAATGGTGGCCCTCTTCAACGGCTTCGGCGGCATTGCGTCTCTCCTCGTCGGGGCCGCCGAATTCGCCAAGATCCGCCTCAACAACGACATCGGCGCCTACCTCCAAGCCCTGCAACAGCAGAGCGGCGTGACGGTGCCGGGGTGGTTCGCCCTGACCGCCATCGGCCTCGCGGTCCTGATCGGTGGCACGACCTTCACCGGGAGCCTCGTGGCCTACGGCAAGCTTTCGAGGAGGATCGGCAGCAAGGCGGTGGTCTTTCCGGGCCAGCAGGCCATCAACGTGACGGTGATCCTCGGTGCGGTGGCCGGAGTGGTCCTGATGGTCTGGGATCAAGGCCGCGACCTCTCGCAGGTCGCGGGCATCGTCCTGGTGGCACTGGCCTTGATTTACGGCGTGCTGATGACCATTCCGATCGGCGGCGGCGACATGCCGGTGGTGATCTCGCTGCTGAACTCGTTCTCCGGAGTGGCCGCCGCGATGGCCGGCTTCATCATCCTCAACAACGTCCTGGTGGTGGCCGGGTGTCTCGTCGGCGCGTCCGGCATGATCCTCACCATCATCATGTGCAAGGCCATGAACCGCACCCTCGCCCACGTCCTGTTCAGCGGTTTCGGCGCCGCCGCGCAGTCGGCCAAGGCGGTCGAGGGCGAAATGAAGCCCGCCACCATCGAGGACGCCTACCATGTGCTCGAGGCGGCCCAGAGCGTCGTCTTCATCCCCGGATACGGAATGGCCGTGGCGCAGGCCCAGCACGCCGTCAAGGAACTCGCCGAATTGCTCGAGGAAAACGGCGCCGAGGTGCGCTTCGCAATCCACCCCGTGGCCGGCCGCATGCCGGGCCACATGAACGTCCTGCTCGCCGAGGCCGACGTCCCCTACGAACTGCTCCAGGAGATGGACCAGGTCAACCCGATCATGCCGACGGTGGACGTCGCGATCGTCATCGGCGCCAACGACGTCGTGAATCCGGCCGCTCTCGAAGACGAGAGTTGCTCGATCTACGGCATGCCCATCGTTCTCGCCCACGAGGCCAGGACCGTCTACTGCCTGAAGCGCGGCCAGGGCCCCGGCTTCTCGGGCCTTCAGAACAGCCTCTTCTTCCGCGAGAACACCCGCATGCTTTACGGCGACGCCAAACAGACCGTCACCAGGCTCGTCGGCGAGTTCCAGAGCTGAATCTGACCAAGCCCGGAACATCCATCCTGGAAGTCGTTCCATTGCCGGCATACGAATACAGATTGAAGCCACTTCGTTCCCCGATGGGATCTCAACAGGGCATTGGCAGCGGCACCCGCAGTGCGACCGCCATCTGGAACTCCGGGACGACCGGACTCACCCC
>CAYPUM010000459.1:0-3506 GCA_964413545.1 uncultured Roseibacillus sp.
TCCCCGTGCGTGGTCCGGCACGGGGGCAGCTGGCACCTGTTCTTCATGCACGGCCCGGGCGTGCGCTGGGGCACATCCGACAGCCCGTTCGTGTTCCCCGACACCACGCGCGAGTACGACGCCCACGCGTCGGAGGTCTTCGCCTGGGGTGACCAGTGGTTCATGTCCCACTGCGGCGCTGGCTACGGCGAGGGCATGCTGGCACGGCGCTGGCTGCACGACCTGACCACCGGCGGCTACGGGCTGCCGGTCAATGTCCGGGAGGGCGGGATGAAGGCGGACCTCTCGACGATCTTCGACGTGTCCAACCCGCGGAGGCAGCAGGCGATGTTCGGTCAGTATTTCGGCGCCGAGCCCGCGGCCGCCGCCCTCGGGCCGGCGCAGGTCTATCAGTTCGAGCCGCCCGCCGATCCGGCGGCGCGCGGGAAGTTCTTCCTGGTCGACGCCCTGCACCGCGACGGGACGCTGGCGGTGGGTCCGAACTGGGGCAACCTGTTCAACTTCGCACAACTGCATGAGAACATCGGGACCACCCCCGGCCGCTGCCCGATGATCGGATTCCAGCCCGACCCGTTCATCGACCTCCGGGCCGGCCGCTGGCCGCCCTACCGCACCCACAGCTTCGACATCTTCCACGACCGCCAGCACCTGAACTCGGGGGTCGTGCCGGTGCTCTCGCTGCTGCAGGTCGGGTTCCGGCTCAAGACAAGGCCGGCGCCTGCGCCCGCGGGCCAATCCGGCCGGTTCTACCAGGTCCAGCTCGAGATCAAGCCGGTGGTGGGGCTGTGGAACCCGCATGACGTCGCCCTGCCGGCCGCCGCCTACAACCTCGACTGGGCGATCTATCCCTATATCCGGCTGGGGTTGACCGGCCCCGGGTTCGAATACCACCCCCGCGTGTGGCTGCGCAAGTTGTGGCTGACGAACTACAGCTACCCCGAGTCGTCGCAGAACAACTGGTTCCAACTGCGCACCGGAAACGTCGATTTCCAGCCCGGCGAGTTCCGCCTGTTCTCGATCACCGAACCGGCGAAAATCGAACGGATCAACATGCTCGAGCCGGCGTGGGGGCGCGACGGCGCCTTCACCCTCGACCTCGCCTACACGCATTTCGAGGGCACCCCGGCCGGGCAGGCCGGACGTCCGATGATCGTGCCGGCCGGCACCCGGGTGTGGATCGGCGATCTCTACATCGAGGACTCGCAGCACCCGGAAACGGCTCGCTACTTCGGCCGGCGTTTCGCGCCGGAATCCACCGCCTCGTGGTGCACGCTCAAGGCGCCGCCTTACTGGACCCTCTCGCGCTACGCGGGCCTGTGGATGAGCGGCGCCTCGCGCGAGGGCTGGTCGGTCCCCGAACAACTCGAAAGTGAGTTCGAGCAGACCGGCGTGACGGCCCCGAAATATTCGGTCGAGCACCTCGCCGCCACCAACGAGCACATGGGCACATGGGCGCTGAAGCTGCGCACCAGCCGCGAGGCGAAGCGATCCGACCGCGAGGTGGCCGCCTCCGGCCAGACGCTGCGCGGCTGGGCCGACACCAACCCCCGCTGCATCGCGGCCAACCCGTTCTGGGATGGATCGCGCGCGGACGGCGGGATCTTCGACGGCTGGTGGTTTCTCTCCCACCTGATCGGCGGCGACCACGAGGGACGGCATTCGGATTTCGGCCCCGGCGGACGCGGGATGGTCGCATGGGGGTCGGCGGTCGGCAACGAGGCCCCGCAGATCGAGTTCGGCAACGGCCGCTTCCAAGGGTTCGGCGGCCCCAACAACACGCCGGACGGCGGCCAGACGCACGTCGCGCTCTTCGCCGTCCCCCGCAACCCGCTGGTCTCCCTCGGCCAGTTCCAGCACGCCGCGGTGGCACGCTACAACTACGAGCCGGCGCATGCGATCGGCAATTCCTACGCCAGCCTCCGCCTGCCGCTCGACCGGACGACGGCCGACGACTTCAACGGCATCGACGGATTCCGGATGGTCGATCTCTCCTACCACCTCAACGAGCGGCTGTGGGACCGCTATTTCTTCTCGACGCTCGCCGCCGCCCACCTCGGGAAATCCCGCGAGGCGTTCGCGATGGACGAGTTCGCCCACGGCCGCCGGCCGCTGCCCAATCCCCGCATGCGGCTGATTCCCCAACCGGGGGACACCTCGATCCTCGGGGTGCTGGGCAAGGTCACCGACCGCCCCGCCGAAGCGGTCGCGGCCCGCCTCGGCATCAAGGGCGCGTTCAACGTCAACTCGACCTCCCCGACCGCCTGGAAGGCGGTGCTGGCAAGCTTCTCGGGCTTCGAATTGCCGGTCATCGAACCGGTCACCGCCCGCCTGCGCTGGGTCAAGGGCGAGCACCCGCGCCTCGCCAAGTTGTCGTTTCCCCTGACCGACAACGGCTACGCCGCCGGCACGAACCCTTGCACCCCGCCGTTCTGGTGCGGCTACCGCGCCCTTGAAGAGGAGGAACTCGACGCCCTCGCCGCCGCGATCGTCGAGCAGGTGCGCGAGCGCGGACCGTTCCGATCATTCGCGGCCTTCGTCAACCGCGACCCCGACAGCAAGAACCCCGACCACCAACGCAAGGGCGCCCTCCAGGCCGCCATCGATGAGGCGCTCAACTCCAACCTCCCCGCCGCCGCCGGCGAGCCCGCCGAGGGCCCGACCGGCCCGCGCCTCGTCCGCCTCAACGTCATCGACCCCGACTACCCCGAAAACCAGGCCGCCGGCAACCCGGGCCACCTGATGCAGGCCGACCTGCTCCAGTCGCTCGGCCCGATCCTCGCCCCGCGCTCGGACTGCTTCCGGATCCGCGCCGTCGGCGAGGCCCTCGACCCGACCGGCACCCGGGTGATCGCCCGCGCCGTCTGCGAGGCGACCGTCCAGCGCGTCGCCGACTTCCTCGACCCCGCCGACCCGCCCCATCTGTCCGCCGCCGAACTCACCAGCCCCCTCAACCAGCGCTTCGGCCGCCGCTTCCGCCTCACCAGCTTCCGCTGGCTCACGCCGGAGGAGGTGTGAGCCCCCCTCTTGTCCCTTGTCCCTTGTCCCTTCCGTCCCTTCCGTCCCTTCCGTCCCTTTCGTCCCTTCCGTCCCTTTCGTCCCTTTCGTCCCTTTCGTCCCTTTTGTCCCTTTCGTCCCTTGTCCCTTCACCCGCCCACCCCCTTGCGCCCGCTCCTCGCTCTCGCCCTCCTCGGGGTCGCCTTCCTGCCGGCGGCCGGCAAGGACCGCGGCGAGCAGCTCCGCCTTGACCTCATGCCGGTGAGCCTTGACCGCCCGCTCGCCCTCTACTACCGCCATGACGGCAAGGTCGGGAAACTCGAAGCCTTCCACACCGCGATGGGCACCCCGCTGTTCTATCGGGGGCCGGCAAGGCTGGCCTTCTATCAGGACGAAGCCGCCGCGCAACCAGCGGCAGGAGACGAGCCGCCGCCCCCGCCGCTGGTCACCGTGCAGTTGCCCGCCAACTGCCGCCGCGTCCTGCTCGTGTTCTCGGCCGGCACCGAAGACAA
>CAYPUM010000460.1:0-3504 GCA_964413545.1 uncultured Roseibacillus sp.
GGCAAGTGAGTGCGGACGATCAGGAAACTCATTTGTATGACATCAGCGCAGTTTCGCGGCTCACCGGCCTGTCCACTCCCAATTTGCGAATGTGGGAGAAGAGGTATGGCTTGGTGAGTCCGAAGCGTTCCAAGTCGCAACGCCGCCTTTATTCGGAGGAGGACATCAGGCGCCTGACGCTGCTGAAGAATCTCGTCGATCGCGGGCATCCGATCGGGAGTATTGCGGGTCTCGGGATTGACGAACTCGAGCGCCGCCTTCATGGGGAAACCCTGCAGCCTTCGGCGGACAGGGGTGGCGGCCGGCGGGCGCCGTGTGGTTTGCTCGTCATCGGAGCGAACCTATGTCAACTGCTCGAAGAAGAGGATTCCCTTGAGGGGACCCGGATTCTCGGGCGGTGGGAGGATTTCGGCGATGCCCGGCGGGAAGCGGCGCTGCCGCGTGCCGACCTTGTGATCGTCGAATGTCCCACACTCTTCCTTGAGACGGTTCGCGAGGTGCAGGATCTCGTGAAAAGGGCTTCGGCGCAGCGGGCGATCGTCGTTTATCGCTTCGCCCAGTCGAAGACCGCCGGCATGCTCGACAAGGATATTGAGGGAATTACTGCGATCCGGGCGCCGGTGGACCTGCACGAGCTGCAGCTCGCCTGTCGGGCCGAGGCGGCCCTTGTGCGCGCGGGGTCGAAGAGCGCGCGGTTGAGCGCGGCCGAGGATGACGAGGCCCCGGCAGACATCCCGCCCCGTCTCTTCAGCGAGGCCGAGCTGGCCCGCATTACCCGCATCTCATCGACCGTGGAATGCGAGTGCCCGCGGCACCTTGCAAGCTTGCTCGCAAGCCTCGCCGCGTTTGAACAATACAGCCTCGAATGCGAGGATCGCAGCCCTGAAGACGCCGCCGTCCACGCCGCGCTCCATCGCGCCACCGCGAAAGCGCGTCATACCATGGAGCGAGCGCTTCGCGACTTGATGCTCGCGGAGGGAATTGAGCTGCCTTGAGGTTCCCGAATTTCCGGGAATCCAAGGGGTCTGTTTAGCTTCTGTTCGTGCTCTGGGAAAATTTTCCCGTTTTTCATGTAACTTATGTTCAATCAATTGTGGCTTTTTCGGCCAAAATGTTGAACAAATTGCGTAAATTCTGGTTGCAATGCTGAATATTGGGTAAACAATTACACCCATGGCAACCAGAACAATGAACAAAAAGCAAACAAGCGGAGGTCTTTCGGCTTCTGAGGAAGTGAAACTGATGGAGGGGCTAGTTGCGGGACGCGACGAAGCGTTTGAGGATCTTTGCGGGGCGTATGGTCCGTTGATTCAGTCCATTCTTTACCGGATCGTGCCGTGTCGGAACGATGTGGATGATTTGAGGCAGGAAGTCTTGATTGCGATCTGGCGGAGCGCGCGGAGTTGGGATCCGTCGAAGGGGCGGATATCGAGCTGGGTGGCGTCGATCACCCGGAACCGGGCGATTGATCACGTGCGGAAACGGGGGCGGGTGCTGGCGATGGAGGACCGATTCAAGGCGGAGGTGAAGTCGGAGGCGGCTTTGGCGGACGGATCGGCAGACAAGGATCTCGTGCGTTCGGAGTCCAGGGAGGTCATGCGAGAGGCGTTGGGCGAACTGGCTTCGGAGCAGCGGGTGGTGATCGAGCTGGCGTTTCTGGAGGGATTGACGCACGTGGAGGTTGCGGAGCGGGCGGGGATTCCGCTTGGGACGGCGAAGGCGCGGATTCGCCGGGGAGTGCAGACGTTGCGGCGGCGCGTCCCTCACCGGTTGGCGGCGTGAGGATTTTGGGCCGGGAAAATGACACAAACGGGGGGGGCTTCGGCGCTTTTTCGAGCGAAGAATCTTGAGCCTATGCCAATGCAGAAGGAATCACGGAATCAGGGTGGGCTGACAGCGGCGGCGGTTGCGGCGTTGCTGTTCATGGCGGGGGCGGCGGGGACGGCGGAACCGGAGCGCTCGCTGGATGTGACGATTGAGACGGCGCCGATCGACCGGGTGACGGCGCCGACGCCCACGAGCTTTGCCCCGATGCTGGGGAAGGCGAAGCGGGCGGTGGTTTCGGTCTACACGGCGGAGGTGGTCCGGGTGGTGCGTTCGTATGGGTCCCCGGAGGAGGAATTTTTCCGCCGGTTCTTCGGAATGCCGGCGCCCCGCCGGGCGCCGCAGGATGCCGAGGTGGAAGAACGGCGGGTTCCACAGGGGGTGGGGTCGGGAGTGATCGTCAGCGCCGACGGGTATATCCTGACGAACAACCACGTTGTGAGCGACCAACGCGGCGAAGATGCCGACGAGGTCCTGGTGCGTCTCGTGGATGGCCGCGAACTCTCGGCGGAGATCGTGGGCCGCGATCCGAAGACGGACGTCGCGGTGTTGAAGGTTGATGGGGAGGATCTTCCGGCGGCGCGGATTGCGGACAGCGATCAGATCGAGGTTGGGGACGTGGTTTTTGCGATTGGAAACCCGATGGGGGTGGGGGTGACGGTGACGCAGGGGATCGTCTCCGCGACGGGCCGGGCGATCGGCATTTACGGTCGGGAGGGGTATGAGGACTTCATCCAGACCGACGCCTCGATCAACCCGGGGAATTCCGGCGGACCGCTGGTGGACACGGACGGCCGCGTGATCGGGATCAACTCCGCGATTCTTTCGCGATCCGGGGGCAACATCGGGATCGGGTTTGCGATTCCCAGCCGGCTGGCGGTGAGCGTGTCGAAACAGCTGTCGGCGTTTGGAGAAGTGCGGCGCGGCTTGATCGGCGTGCGGATATCGCCCCTGACGCCGGATATGGCGGAGGCTTTCGGCCTTGACGAAGTGAGAGGGGTGGTGGTCGACGAGGTTGAGGACGGCTTCCCGGCCGGCAAGGCCGGGATTCAGAGGGGCGATGTGATCGTGAAGGTCGACGGGCGGGAAGTCCGGGATCCGAACCAGTTGCGGCTGCGTGTGGCCCAGAAGATTCCGGGCTCGAAGGTGGTCATTTCCCTATTCCGAGACGGGGAACCGCTTGAACTCGAGGTGGAGGTTGGTGACCAGTCGAGTTGGCTGGCGGGCGCCGCGGACGAGTTCCTCGAGGGTGTCGCGGTTGCTGCGCTCGATGAAGGGAAGCGCGCCGAATACGGCATTCCCCAATCGATCCGCGGAATCATTATCACGGAGGTGGATGCAGCTTCGCCGTTTGCGCGGCACTTCGTGGAAGGGACCGTGATCATCGAGGTCAACGACCGTCCCGCTGACGCGGCGGGCAAAGCACGGAAGGCTCTCCGGCAAGGTGTCAACAAGCTTTACGTGTACGACCGCGGTCGGATCGGTTACCTCGCCTTGCGGCTGGACTGAGTCGTTCCGGAGTGTGGGGGCGAGCAAGGCGGGAGGCCGTTTTCGACGGCGCGCCCATGGTCGGGTCGGCCCCTTGAGGGTCGCGGCTCCTGTTGGAGGTGGGAGCGAGTAGTGGCCGGGCGCGGGCCTCGGAAGGCTCGGGTGAGAGCGGAGCGAGCGGAGGCGGGGGCC
>CAYPUM010000461.1:0-3499 GCA_964413545.1 uncultured Roseibacillus sp.
ATACTGGCGATGTAGGGTTTGATATCCAACACGGGGGTTTGGTCGAAAGCATCGACACCGGAAACGTGCAAGATTCGACCCTCCACGCGTTCCAGCCGGACGACGGTGAGCCCGATCGGATTGGGGCGGTTCGGAGAGCGGGTGGAGAACAGTCCCCGCGCGTCTTTTGCCCCGGGCGGCTTGACCTTGGGATGCCAGTCACGACTGCGATCGAAGACGAACAGGACGTAGAGATGACTCATTTGTCCGATACCCTCGAGGCATTCCTCATACTGCGGCAGGATTTCGATGGCGGCTTTGATCGAGGGGGCCAGCCGGCCTTGCCGGGGAGCGCCGGTGGCCGGGGTCAGGGGGGAATGGAAGACGCCGATGGGCTTCATGGGAAACGGGCGGGACCCGAGATCCCGGATCTCCTTCTCTGTCAACCGTTGCTGAATCCTGGCCTCGTTGGCGGCAAGTCTCGCGGACCAGTTGTCCCTGTCCTGCGCACTCAGGCCGGCCGAAAGAAGCGCAAGGGAACTGAGTGTTGCGAGCAACTGGAGCCGCCTTGAGTGCGAGAGGATTCGCAACCTGCTGGTTTTCAATTCGGGAAAGAGCATGGTTCTTGTGGCGATTACGGAAAGGAACTCGCGTATTCGTCGAGGCCCCCACCAACGGGTTCAGACAAGGTTCTCAACAACTGCGCCCTCCTCGAGGTGCGCAACCAGCTTCTTCACCGGTTTTGAGATTGCCAGCGAGCTGATCGGTTTGCCCCACAGCCATGCGTCGTGGATCTCCAAACACCTTGGAATCACCGTGGTCAGTTCGATTCCATGCGGGCGAAGGTGTTCCCTCATGAGGCGCTCCACGGCGGAGTCATCCACCTTGTTGGCAACCACATGGATGCCGGTGAGCGACGACTCCCGATAAAGCCGGCGCGCAAGTTCCACTGAGGTCCGGCTTTCCAGATGTCGCGTCGCAGGCTCCCCGCCGGCCCGTTGCGCAGCGAGGCTCTCCTTGAGTGCGACCGCGGCCGAGATGCCAGCTGCCGACGGGTCGATCACAACGATCACATCGTCCATCGCCACTAGAGCCCCTCGGAACGAGTCTTCGAGCCCGGCCTTGAAATCGACGATCAGGATCGACGGCGTGGTCCCGGAGCGGACCCGCAGATCGCGGGCGATCTTGACCATCGGCCCATCACAACCGGCGCCGACGCCGAAGGTCGCCAGCTTGCCGGCTTGCAGAAAGGCGATGCCATCCGCATTGCGGCGCAGGAACCTCGGATCGAGCGTCTCCAGATCGATCTCACTCTCCCGGATCAAGGCCGGGTCGTCCACGGGGCACGTTACCGCGCCCCCTTGAAACACCATTCCCCCGAAATGCTCAATCAGCGGATCGGGTGGATCCGTGATCCCCAGCGCCCGATGCAGTCCCACGTTGGTGGAATCCCCGTCGAGAACACAGACTTCGTGTCCCAGTTTTCTCAGCATGGCAGCCAAGAGCACGGTAACAGTACTCTTGCCGGCGCCTCCTCGTCCGAGGATGCCGATCTTTCGTTCATTCAGTGCCTTCATTGTTCATGTTCATGCTTTCCAGCCCTGCTTCAGCCGACTTCCAACACCATTCCTGCATGCCCGTTCACGGAGGCATCGGGAAACTCCCGCCCCAGCCGGCAGACCGCCTGCGAGCCCGTGCAGTGGCAGAACACCATCCGCTCGGGTTGCCGCGCCCCGAGTGCCGCTACGGTCTCGTCCATCCGCTGCGGCGACGCCCGCAGCAAGTGCAGCCCGCCCAGCAGCAAGCGGGTCGGCATCTTCTCTCCGACCAGCTCTTCGATCCGCAACAGGGTGTTGACCACGCCTGCGTGGGCGCAGCCGAAGATCACGATCAGCCCCGTCGCCAACGGCAGGAACAAGGCCTGATCGTCCAACAGCGGATCGGGACGAGTCATCGCCTCGTCGAGGAAGAACGGACCACCAGTATCCTCGAAATCAGTCACCCGCGGGATCTCGCCGGTCGCCCACACACCGGGCGCCACCTCATGTGCCTTCTTGCTCACAATGATCCGGCGTCCTTTGGTAACGAACTCCTCCCACTCGACAAAGGGGATGCTGACCCGGTGCGCCACATCGTCCTCGCCCGACCCCGAGAACTTCGCCTCGGTCGCTCGCGGATGAAGGTGAAGCGACGCCCCCGGCGCCTCCTCGAGCATGCATTCCAAGCCGCCGACATGGTCGTAGTGACCGTGGCTGAGGACGATCGCGTCGGCGCCGGCAAGCTCCAGACCCATCGCCTCGGCGTTGTGCCGCAAGGCCATGCCCTGGCCGGTGTCGAAAAGCACCCGGCGCCCGCCCACCTCGATCCATATCGCCAGCCCGTGTTCGCCGAGGATGCCCTCACCCTGAGCCGTATTCTCGGCCAATACAGTGATTCGAACCGCGCTTTTCTCGCTCATTGTTCGCCCTCCTCTTGCTGCAGAAATCGCCCCGTGGCCGTCGCCTTGGTGGCGCCCGCCTGACACATTCTGCTCTCGACGTGGTAAAGCGGCGTCAATGTTCTTGCCACCCGGCTGCGGATCTCGATCAGCTCCCCGGACTTCACCGGGGCCACGTAGCGCAATTTCAGATCTCCGGTCACTGCCACCGCTCCGTGCGCCATCAGGCAGCACGTCATCGCCTCGTCGAAAAGCAGCGCCACCACCCCGCCGTGGATGACCCCCCGGTAGCTGCACAACTCCTCCTGCGCGAGGAACCGCGCGACCAGCCCCTCGTCCCGGTCGCAATCGAACTCCAACCGGAACATCGGGTGATTGCACGCCAGACAGCCCCCGTGGTGCCTCGATCGCAGCTTCTCCAGCGTCCCCAGACGCGGCGGGCCAAGTTGCCGACGGCTTCTCCCGACCATGCTTGCTTCCGCCATCCCCATTTCGTAAATAGCATATGCTCACTATGAGCTCGGCGCAACCCTGGATTTCGCAGCTGGCGTCCGGCGATGCCCGAGAGTGACGAGAGCCCCGGTCCCTCATCCGCGATGATTCGGGTTGGCTCCGGCGAGGGACCCAGGTGAGCCATCGGTTGCCGTCAGCGGAGCGCGGCATCACGGCGGCCATAATATCGGGATCAGTATTGCCGCCGCCAGACACATGATGATGTCCAGAGGGAGGCCGACGCGAAGGGAGTCGCTGACGAGGTGGCCCCCCGCACCCATCACCATGGTGTTGGTCTGACAGCCGATCGGTGTCCCCCGGTTGATGATGACGGCGAGCAGGATCATGGGCGTCATTAATCGTTGCGCACCCGCCGGTCACAGTCTCTTCGTCGCCGTGACCGTGTCGTGGGTGTCGTTGAACCAGACCTTGAACCTGCGCGCCTTCAACATCCCGATCATGCGATGGTTCTCGGGCAGGGTGATTGCGCTGACCTGGCGGATTCCCCAGCCTTTGGCGATGCGCAGGCAGGCATCCATCAGCGCCGTGCCGATGCCACGCCCCTGCCAGGCGTCCGGGACGATCACCGCA
>CAYPUM010000462.1:0-3498 GCA_964413545.1 uncultured Roseibacillus sp.
CTTGCTGCCGGAAAACTTGACTCATTTGTGACGACTTCTGGATTTCAAGGACTCTGCCCCCCCCCTTGGGCCGCTCCGCAGATTCTCGCGAATCGCGGCGCGGGCCAGTCGAGGCTTGCGCCGGGGCCGGGCAGCGCCGAAGCTCCGTTGAGGCCATGGGCTCTTCAACTTATGGACGCCTTGATCAAAGACGTGGAGCACGGGCGGGAACTCGACGGCCGGCACGTGAGCGCGGCGGTGGAATTCCTTCTCGATGAACATGCCGACCCCGCCAAGAAGGAGCGCTTCCTCGAATGTCTGAGCGAAAAGGGGGAAAGCGCCCCCGAGATCGCCGCCTTCGCGGAGTGCCTCCTCGAACACGCCCGCGATCCCGGCATCGAGGGCCTCGAATTCGAGGGACCCACGATCGATGTCTGCGGAACCGGCGGCGACGGCCTGCACCTGTACAATGTCTCGACCACCGCGATGTTCGTGATCGCGGCGGGCGGGGGAGTGGTCACCAAGCACGGCAACCGCGGCATCACCTCCAAGAGCGGGGGCGCCGATGTCCTTGAAGCGCTCGGGATTCGCCTCGACCTGCCCCCGGAGGTCTTCCGCCGCTGCCTGCGCGCGTCCGGGGTGGGCTTTCTCTTCGCGCCCTATTACCACCCGGCGTTCAAGGCCATCATGCCGGTGCGGCAGAAACTCGCCCGGCGCGGAGTGCGCACCATCTTCAACCTCCTCGGGCCGCTCCTGAACCCGGCCCGTCCGCAATGCCAGATGGTCGGCGTCCTGCAGCGCGACCTCGCCCCCGTCTTCGCCGAGATCCTCCAACGCCTCGGCCGCGAGTCGGCCTGGGTGGTCCACGGCACCACCGGCGACGGGCGCTCGGTCGACGAAGTCAGCCTCCTTGGCTCCACCCGCATCTGCAAGGCGGGCGTCTTCGAAGACCTCGTCGACGAGGAGGTCCGGCCGCGCGATTTCGACCTCCGCCACGCCGAGGTCGCCGACCTGCAAGGCGGAGACCCACAAAGGAATGCGCAGATTCTCACGCAAATCCTCGAAGGGGCCGACACCGGCCCGCGGCTCGACATGACCGTCATGAACGCCGGCGCCGGACTGGCCTGCGCGGGCCTCGCCGACGACATGGGCGACGGCATCGACCAGGCCCGCGAACTCATCGCCTCCGGCGCCGCCCTCGACCGCCTCCGCGCCTTCCAGGAGGCCGCGAAGTGAGCGGCATCTCCAGCGCGAGAGCGCCAGGAAAGCACCGCCCGGTTGAAACGAACCCCGGTTGAAACCGGAGCGCTTCGACGGACGATTGCGCGCAACGATGACGGATCGCGAGGGAACCGCGCTTCACGCAAGGGTCGTCCGATCCGAGGCTTGCCTCGCCCGACAAAGGTCGTGACGGGGCTCGCGCGATGAGGATCCCGCAGACCGTGATCGGAACAGGAAGCGGGACGATCGAGCCACGCGGACCCCGACCCAAACCGGCCCGCGAGCGGGACGCCCACGGGCCGGTGTCAGCCGAAGTGGCCGGCCGTTCTCATTCTTCCCCTTCGCCCGGCAGGATGGTCCCGCCGCCCGGCAGGATGATCCCGCCGGCCGGCGTCGAGAGACGCAGACGCTTCCGCTTCGTCTCGATCAGGAACCGGTCGAGCCCGGCTTCGCGGAGACGCTTCCGGAAACGGTAGACCGCTCCGTCCACATCCGCGAAGATCGGCGCCTTCCAGTAGTCGGAATACTCCCGTTCGATCCGGTCGATCAGCACTTCCTTTGCCAGGAACTGCGGCTCGTCCGTTCCGGCGACCTCATGGGCGAAGTCGCCAAGGATCATGATCAGCACCCACTCCCGGGGCCCGACGGAGAACGAATGGCCTTCGACCCAGACCATCCCGGACTCCGCCCGCAGCAGGTAGTTGGTGTTGTAGGAGACTCCGTTGCCGCCGCCGGAGGAGTCTCCGGAGCGACGTCCGCCGCTGTGGCCGCCGGGGCGGCCACAGTCGAAGTGTTCTTCCAGCAACTGCTCCGTGGCTTGGAGAAGTTGATGGAACTGGTACAAGAACGGTCCCCACGCAGGATACGAGTTTTTCATCTCAGTGGTGTTCCGGTTCAGGTTGACAACCCGCCCCTGACCGCCTCCCGGCCCATGCCGGGAGACGGAGACGGGTTTTTGAGCAACCCCGCGCCTCCCGCCCCGCTACGCAAAACACCCGCCGCCGCGATCCGCCTCCATCCCCGCGCCGCCGCCCCGTGCAAGGGCCCGGAACAGGAAATCGGAAAGACGCAAACGACAAAGGCTGGAAGTCATGACAGGACAGGGTCTTCGAGGAAGCTCTCCGCGAAGCCTGAAGAACCATTTGCCATCCGTAAAGGAAAATGATCTCCTCATGCCTAAGAAAAGCTTGGAAGCTGTTAAAAGAAAGCACTTTTGGTAATAAGATGCCAATTGATGCGCGTATAGTGCCAACAACTCGCATTCGCATAAAAAATTCTTCCTGATCTCAAAACGCCAGGAATTGGCATGGAGATGCATTCCTCTCTGGACAAGCGAGCTTGGGGCGGGCAGGAAGCGCCCATGGCAGAGAGATCTTCAAGGAAGCAGGCCAAGCCGCGGACCGGAAAACGGGCGCGTGTTGCCGGGAAGAAGGTGGCGGAAAAGAGCCATGGGAAGCAGGGCGGCGCGGGCGGCGCCGGACGGCCGGGGGCGCCTTCTGCGAAGCGCCCCGCCGCGACCCCGCGCGTTCGTCCGGCGAACCTCATCCCCTCGACCTCGTATTCTGCCACCCTGAGCCGGCTGATCAAGGAGGAGTTTGAACGGCTGCGAAGTTTCAACGCCCTCGAGCAGGAGATCGGCCGGATGGGGGGCGGGACGGTGAGCCGGCGGCAGTTGAAGAGTCTCGCGGAGGGGCGGCCGGCGCGGCTTTCCACCTCGCAATTCGACGCCCTTGACGTCTACTGCAAGGCGACGCGTTCGCGGTCCCTGCTGGCGGTTCTGAGCGCCTTTGACGACCGTCTGTTGCCGGAGGTGGCCCGGACCGACCGGGCCACCATCATTCTGGGCGAGCGTCCGGTGGCGGGGCGGGACAGCCCCTCCCTTTCGCGCTGGGACTTCGACTCGATGGCGGAGTTCCTGCGGAGTTTTTACTATGAATCCAGGAATAGCAGCACGAAGTTCGACTTCATGGAGGCGAGGCTGCGGGCGGGGCGGACGGTGGTGACGTCCGAGTCGTATGAGAAGGAGTTCGAGCTGGAGCCGTGGTTCAACCTGTTGAAGGGGGACCTGAATCCGATCATCTGTTTCGGCTCCCCGCGCTCTTCGCACGCGGCGGAGTACATGCTGGCGCGGATGTTCAAGGTGGAGCCGTTTGCGCGGCGGACGCCGGAAGGTCTTCCATTCTACTTCGGGTGGGCGACGGACGCGTATTTCCAGCACCAGTGCAGTTTCGTGCAATCCCGCGACAATTTGCCGGGGCCGGCGTGCGTGGAGCACCCCTGTCTGACTCCCAAGAACGG